>NZ_BAAKJE010000151.1:0-23982 GCF_059704565.1 Massilia sp. NBRC 108631 | reverse complement strand
TACCTGGGCGAGAAGCTGCTCGGCACCGCCCAGCTGGGCGAGTACGATATCCTGGCGCCGGAACGCCTGATCGCGGTCGGCGCCTGACCCTGCCAATCATCCGCTGGCCAGTGTCGGTTTTCCTTACATAATTGTGTAAGAAAACCGAGACCGCCTGATGTTGTCTGTATGGCACATTTTCTGCTTTCGTCTGGGAACCCTCAATCATAAGGATTTCCCGATGAAAACAGTTTTCGCCAAACTGGCCTGCGCACTGCTGCTGGCCGCGCACGCTTGCGCCGGCACCGCCCATGCCGCCGTGATCGGCGCCGGCGGCTTCAGCGCTCCCACCCTGATTAATTTCAATGACGCGACAGCCGGCCAGATCGGTTCCCAGTATGCTGCGCTGGGCGCCACTTTTCTCAATTTCAACCTGGATGTCTACCAGACCTCGCCGGCGCCCGCCAGCAAGGTGGCGCTGAAATTCGACGGCAACAATCCCGCCCTGAACGGCGAAGTGCTGTTCAATTCCGTCATCACCCGCCTCGGCTTCGACGCCACCACCAACCCGGAGGATGACACCACCGTGTTCGCCTACCTGGGCAACACCCTGGTGGGGAGCGCCTTCTTTGACACTGTCGGCGACGGCGCGGGCGGCAGTTTCATCGGCATTGAATTCCTGTCCGGTTTCGACCGCGTGGTGATCCACACCGACCCGGTGGTCAACGGCGCCATCGCGATCGATAACCTGCGCTTTGAAAACGCGGCGGCGGCAGTGCCGGAACCGGGCACGGCGGCGCTGATGGGCATCAGCCTGCTCGCGCTGGCCGCAGCGCGCCGGCGGCGCCGGTAAGGGCGGCCAGGGGGCGCTATGGCGCCGCACCTGGGCGCCGCGCCACAGCGGGACGGGGCGGTCGCGTAAAGTTTTTATTGCGGTGCAGTACGTGCTATACTAGTGGGTTCCAGTGGCCGCTATTTCGGTTTGCGCCACTCCCGTGCCCCTCGTACGCGCCGTATGCGCCTTGTACGCCCTGTACGCACCCGCAGTTTTTCTGTACTTATAACGACTATGTCTAATACTAAACGCGCAATTCGCAATATCGCCATCATCGCCCACGTTGACCACGGCAAAACCACCCTCGTGGACCAGCTGCTGAAGCAGTCCGGCACCTTCCGTGAAAACCAGGCCGTCGACACCCGCGTGATGGACTCGAACGACCTCGAAAAAGAGCGCGGCATTACGATTCTGTCGAAAAACTGCGCCGTCGAATACGAAGGCACCCACATCAACATCGTCGACACCCCAGGCCACGCCGACTTCGGCGGCGAAGTGGAGCGCGTGCTGTCGATGGTTGATTCGGTTCTGCTGCTGATCGATGCGCAGGAAGGCCCGATGCCACAGACCCGTTTCGTGACCCGCAAGGCGCTGGCCCTGGGCCTGAAGCCTATCGTCGTGGTCAACAAGATCGACCGTCCGGGCGCGCGCGCCGACTGGGCCATCAACCAGACCTTCGAACTGTTCGAC
Organism: Massilia sp. NBRC 108631; assembly: GCF_059704565.1. Lineage (NCBI taxonomy): Bacteria > Pseudomonadati > Pseudomonadota > Betaproteobacteria > Burkholderiales > Oxalobacteraceae > Massilia > Massilia sp. NBRC 108631. The sequence goes on along the minus strand of NZ_BAAKJE010000151.1, from coordinate 22,478 downwards.
AAGCTGGGCGCCACCGACGAGCAGCTGGACTTCCCTATCGTGTACGCATCGGGCCTGAACGGCTATGCCGGCCTGACCGAAGACGTGCGCGGCGGCGACATGAAGCCGCTGTTCGACGCCATTTTGAAGTTCGTCCCGGTGCGCGACGACAATCCGGACGGCCCGCTGCAGATGCAAATCACCTCGCTGGACTATTCGTCCTACGTGGGCAAGATCGGCATCGGCCGCGTGTCCCGTGGCCGCGTCAAAGCCGGCCAGGACGTCGTGTTCATGAACGGTCCAGGCACCACCCCGCAAAAAGGCCGCATCAACCAGGTGCTGAACTTCAAGGGCCTGGAGCGCGTGCTGGTTGACGAAGCCGTCGCCGGCGACATCATCCTGATCAACGGTATCGAAGAAATCGGCATCGGCTCGACCGTGTGCGCACCGGACACCCCGGAAGCGCTGCCGATGCTGACCGTCGACGAACCTACCCTGACCATGAACTTCATGGTCAACAACTCGCCGCTGGCCGGCCGCGAAGGCAAGTTCGTTACTTCGCGCCAGCTGCGCGACCGCCTGGACAAGGAACTGAAAGCCAACGTGGCGCTGCGCGTCGCCCCGACCGACGACGACACCACCTTCGAAGTATCGGGCCGCGGCGAACTGCACCTGACCATCCTGATCGAAAACATGCGCCGCGAAGGTTTCGAGCTGGCCGTGTCCCGTCCACGCGTGGTGTTCAAGATGGTCGATGGCGTGCGCCACGAGCCGTTTGAGCAGCTGAGTGTCGACGTGGAAGAAGTCAACCAGGGCGGCGTGATGGAAGAGCTGGGCCGCCGCCGCGGCGACCTGCAGAACATGGAATCGGACGGCAAAGGCCGCGTGCGCCTGGAGTACCGCATCCCTGCGCGTGGCCTGATCGGCTTCCAGGGCGAATTCATGACCCTGACCCGCGGCACCGGCCTGATGAGCCACGTGTTCGACGCTTACGGTCCGGTCGACAACACCAAGGGTGAACTGGGCGGCCGCCGCAACGGCGTGCTGATCTCGCAGGACGACGGCGCCGCCGTGGCCTACGCCATCTGGAAACTGCAGGATCGCGGCCGCATGTTCGTGGTCCACAACGACCCGGTGTACGAGGGCATGATCATCGGTATCCACTCGCGTGACAACGACCTGGTGGTCAACCCGATCAAGGGCAAGCAGCTGACCAACGTGCGTTCGTCGGGTACCGACGAAGCGGTGCGCCTGGTGCCGCCTATCCAGATGTCGCTGGAATACGCAGTCGAATTCATCGACGACGACGAACTGGTGGAGATCACCCCGAAATCGATCCGCCTGCGCAAGCGCTTCCTGAAAGAGCACGAGCGTAAAAAAGCTTCCCGCGAAGCGTAATCGCCTCGCTGCCATGAAAACCGCCGCACCCGCAAGGGGCGGCGGTTTTTTTTGTCTGTCCGCGTCGTTTTGCAGCGCACCATAGCGTGCTAAACTAATTGTCACTTTTCCATTGCTGCTATACTGAATGCCAGTCCGGAAGCTCAATTGTGCAGCGCACACAGCAAAAGGGGATTCAGCGTGAACGACAGAACCAATGTATTCCAGCCGGCCTGGCCCGGTACGCCCTTCGACATCGCCAGGCAGGCCGGCGAGTACTGGATCGACGCCTGGCAGCGCTCGGTGCTGTTCATGGATGTGCTGCGCCAGCGCGGCGACGACCATGCGGAAAGCGTGGCGCAGGCCGCGCCCCATGTACTGAACTTTGAATTCGACGTGGTGCTGGACGGCCGCGACCTGGAACGCCCGGTCAACTACGGCCTGCTGAAGATCCGCCCGCCCGAGGGCGTGGCAGTGGACGCGAGCCGCCGGCCCTTCATCGTGTTCGACCCGCGCGCCGGGCACGGCCCCGGCATCGGCGGCATGAAGCACGACAGCGAAATCGGCGTGGTGCTGCGCGCCGGCCATCCCTGCTACTTCGTCGGCTTCCTGCCGCAGCCGGTGCACGGCCAGACCATCGAGGATGTATGCCGCGCCGAGGCGCGCTTCATCGCCAGGGTGGCCGAGCTGCATCCGGATGCGGACGGCAAGCCGGCCCTGATCGGCAATTGCCAGGCCGGCTGGCAAATCATGATGACCGCCGCGCTGAATCCGGACCTGCCCGGGCCGCTGGTGCTGGCCGGGGCGCCGCTGTCCTACTGGAACGGCGTGCACGGCAAGAACCCCTTGCGCTACCTGGGCGGCCTGCTCGGCGGCACCTGGCTGACCGCGTTTTCCGGGGACCTGGGCAACGGCGTGTTTGACGGCGCCCACCTGGTCAGCAACTTCGAGAGCATGAACCCGGCCAACACCTGGTGGAAGAAGGAGTACAAGGTGTACGCGCAGGTGGACAGCGAGGCGCAGCGCTTCCTGGAATTTGAAAAGTGGTGGGGCAACCCGGTGCTGCTGAACGCGCCCGAGATGCAGTACATCGCCGACAACCTGTTCGTCGGCAACCGCCTCAGTTCCGGCTCGATCCACGACTCCACCGGCCGCCGCATCGACCTGCGCAACGTGAAGTCGCCCATCGTGGTGTTCTGTTCCTGGGGCGACGACATCACGCCGCCCCACCAGGCGCTGGGCTGGGTGCTGGACATGTATCAGGACGACGAGGCGCTGGCCATGAGCGGCCAGACCATCATCTACGCCATGCACGAAACCATCGGCCACCTCGGCATCTTCGTCTCGGCCACGGTGGCCAACAAGGAGCACGAGGAATTCACCTCCGCCATGGACTTGATCGACGTGCTGCCGCCCGGCCTGTACGAAGCGGTGTTCCTGGAAAAGACGCCGGAGACGCTGAACGCGGCGCTGGCTACCGGTAATTACGTGATGCGCTTCGAGCGCCGCTTCCTGGACGACCTGCGCGCGCTGGGCGGCAACGACGCCGAGGACGAGCGCCGCTTCGCCGCCGTGGCGCGCGTGTCGGACGTAAACGTGGGCCTGTACCGCACCTTCGTCAGCCCGCTGCTGCGTTCGGCCATGAACGACCAGAGTGCCGAGGCGCTGCGCCAGCTGCATCCTTACCGGCTGCGCTACCGCGTCTACTCCAGCAAGAATCCGCTGCTGCACGGCATAGACAAGCTGGCCGAGCGGGTCCGCGCCCAGCGCCGCCCGGCGGCGCCGGACAACATCTTCATCGCCCTGCAGGAAGCCTTTTCGCGCCAGATCGTGGCGCTGCTGGACCAGTACCGCGACGTGCGCGACGCCGCCGTCGAGCGCTATTTCATGAACCTGTACGGCTCGCCGGTGCTGCAGGCGCTGGTCGGCCTGCGCGCGGACGACCAGCGCGTGCGCCAGCTGGGGCGCGACATCGCCCGCGAGACCGTGGCCGCGTCGGCGCGCGCCAAGCTGGTGGAGCAGGCCGCCGTCGGCGGCACGGTGGAAGCCATCGTGCGCGCGCTGCTGTACGTGTTCCGCGCGCCCGAGCTGCGCGCGGCGGATGAGCGGGCCTATGCCACGCTGCGCGAATTGCGCGCCCACTCGCGCGCCGGCCAGCTGATGACGCTGACCCATTTCAAGGAACTGGTGCAGCAGCAGGCGCAGATCCTGTCGTGGGACGAGGCGGCCGGTTTCGCCGCGCTGCCGGCCTTGCTTCCCCCCGAGCCGGAAGAGCGCGCGCGCGCGCTGGACGTGGTGCGCCAGGTGGCCGGCGCGGCCGGTGCGCTGAGCGGCGAGGCGGCCGAGCGCATGGAGCGCGTGGCATCGGTATTCAACAGCCACGCCGGCGCGGCGCTGAACCTGGCCGCTGCTGTCGCCGTCGACCCGCCTTCGGCCAAGCCTCCGGCCAAGCTGACGCACAAGGAGCAGGCATGAGCGCTGCGGCGGCCGCTGGCCGCGCACACGCCCATTACGACCGTTTGATTGCCGCCGCGCAGGCGGTGGACGCGCCGGTGGTGGCGGTGGCGCACCCCTGCGACCGCAACGCGCTGGAGTCTGCGCTGGACGCGGCGCGGCTGGGCCTGATGACGCCCGTCCTGGTCGGCCCGGAAGCGCGCATCCGCGCCGCCGCCGCCGAAGCGGACCTGGACATCTCCAGCCTGGCCATCGTGGCCACCGAGCACAGCCACGCCTCCGCGCAGCGCGCCGTGCAGCTGGTGCGCGAAGGCCACGCGGCCGCCCTGATGAAGGGCAGCCTGCACACCGATGAACTGATGGGCGCGGTGGTGCAGGCCGAAGGCGGGCTGCGCACCGCGCGCCGCCTCAGCCACTGTTTCATCATGGACGTGCCGGGCTTTCCCGAACCGCTGATCGTCACCGACGCCGCCGTCAATATCGCGCCCACGCTGGCCGACAAGGTGGACATCGCGCAAAACGCCATCGACCTGGCGCACATCCTGGCGTTCGACGAGGTGCGCGTGGCCATCCTGTCGGCGGTGGAAACGGTCAATCCGAAAATCCCGTCCACCATCGAAGCGGCGGCGCTGTGCAAGATGGCGGACCGGGGCCAGATCACCGGCGCGTTGCTGGACGGCCCGCTGGCGCTGGACAATGCGGTCAGCCTGGCCGCGGCGCAGGTCAAGCAGCTGCACTCGCCGGTGGCGGGCCGCGCCAACGTGCTGCTGGTGCCGGACCTGGAAACCGGCAACGTGCTGGCCAAGAGCCTGACCTTCATGGCCGGTGCGGATGCGGCCGGCATCGTACTGGGCGCGCGGGTGCCGGTGATCCTGACCAGCCGCGCGGACTCGGTGCAGGCGCGCCTGGCTTCGTGCGCGGTGGCCGCGCTGATCGCGTACAGCAAGCTGGCCGGCGCCAAGCTGCTGGGGAGCTAGCCGATGGCGGCCATGCGCGCGGACGATGCGGTCATCGTCATCAACGCCGGGTCGTCCAGCATCAAGTTCTCGATGTATGCGGGCGGGGACTTGCAGCTGCGGGCCAAGGGCAAGATAGAAAACCTGTACGCGGGCCAGACCCGCTTTACGGCGCAGGACGGGGCAGGGCGGCCGTCCGCCGAGCATGTATGGCCCGGCGCGCCGCTGGCGCATGACGAAGCCATGCGCTACCTGGTGGGCTACGCGCAGGGCCACCTGCAAGGGCACCGCGTGGTGGCGATAGGCCACCGCATCGTTCACGGCGGCACAGGTTTCAGCGGTCCGGTGAAGCTGGACGCGGACGTGCTGGCGCAGCTGGACAAGCTGGTGCCGCTGGCGCCGCTGCACCAGCCGCACAACCTGGCGCCGGTGCGCAGCATCCTGGCGCTGGCGCCGCAGGTGCTGCAGGTGGGCTGCTTCGACACCGCCTTTCACAGCACCCAGCCGCCGCTGGCGCAAGCATTCGCGCTGCCGCCGGAAATCACCGGGCGCGGGGTGCGGCGCTACGGTTTCCACGGGCTGTCCTACGAATACATCGCCAGCGTGCTGCCTGCGCTGGACCAGGCGCCTGCGGCACGGGCCGCGCCGGCCGAGCCGCAGGCGGGCGCGCTGCCGGTGCTGCTGGGCGGCGCGCCGTCCGCCGCCGCGCGCCTGGCCGCGCAGCTGGCCGGCGGGCGCGTGGTGGCGGCGCACCTGGGCAACGGCGCCAGCATGTGCGCCCTGCGCGCCGGGCGCAGCGTGGCCAGCACCATGGGCTTCACCGCCATCGACGGCCTGCCCATGGGCACGCGCTGCGGCAGCGTCGACCCGGGCGTGGTGCTGTACCTGATGGAGGAACTGAAAATGGGGCAGAGCGATATCCAGCGCCTGTTGTACCAGCAGTCCGGCCTGCTCGGGGTGTCCGGCATTTCGTCGGACATGCGCACGCTGGAGCAGAGCGGCGACCCGCGCGCCAGGCTGGCCATCGACCTGATGGTGTACCGCATCGGCCGCGAACTCGGTTCGCTGGCGGCCGCGCTTGGCGGGCTGGACGGCATCGTGTTTTCCGGCGGCATAGGCGAGAACAGCGTCGCGCTGCGCAGCGCCGTTTGCCGCGACGCCGCCTGGCTCGGCGTGCAGCTGGACCCGGCCGCGAACGAAGCCGGCGCCGGTCCGCACGCCACTGCCGCCGGCGCCTTCCGCATCAGCGCGGCGGGCAGTGCGGTGCCGGTCTGGGTGGTCCCCGCCAACGAAGAATTGATGATCGCGCGCCACGCGCAATCCCTGCTGGAGGCCTAGCATGAGTGTCGATACCGTTTATCCCATCCTGGCCGGACGCCGCGCCCTGGTGGTCGGCGTGGCCAACGAGCATTCCATCGCCTACGGCTGCGCCAAGGTGTTCCGCGAACTGGGCGCGGAGCTCGCGCTGACCTATCTGAACAACAAGGCCAAGCCCTACGTCGACCCGATCGCCGAGGAACTGGATGCGGCGTTGCTGCTGCCGCTGGACGTGGCGCAGCCCGGCCAGCTGGAGGCCGTGTTCGCCGCCATCGCCGAGCGCTGGGGCAGCCTGGACATCCTGGTGCACTCCATCGCCTACGCCCCCAAGGCCGACCTGCAGGGCGGCCTGCTGGACTGTTCGCTGGACGGTTTCCTGCAGGCGATGGACGTGTCCTGCCATTCCTTCGTGCGCATGGCCAGGCTGGCCGCGCCGCTGATGAGCGAAGGCGGCGCCATGTTTGCCATGAGCTACCACGGCGCCGACAAGGTGGTCCCGAACTACAACGTGATGGGGCCGGTGAAGGCGGCGCTGGAAGCATCCTGCCGCTACCTTGCGCACGAACTGGGGCCGCAAGGCATCCGCGTGCATGCCGTCTCGCCCGGCCCGCTGCAAACCCGCGCCGCGTCCGGGCTGAAGGACTTCGACCTGCTGCTGAGCGACGCGGTGGCGCGCGCCCCGATCGGTGAACTGGTGGACATCTTCGACGTCGGCAACACCTGCGCCTACCTGGCCTCGCCGTACGCCAAGCGCCTGACCGGCAGCACCGTCTACGTGGACGGCGGCCTGAACATCATCGCCTGAGGAGGGCGCATGCAAATCATCCTGACCGGCTTGCACGGCGATGCAAGCGAACAAAGCGTGGAGCTGGGCCTGGCCCGGTTTTTCGAGGTGCGCAGCGTGCGCCTGGTGCGGGACGGCGAGCCCGACAGTCCGTGGGCGGTGGTGGCGGTGGCCGACCATTACGGCAAGGTATGGGATACCTGCAACCGCCTGCGCGGCATTTTCCACCGTGGCAGGCGCCTGGGGTTCTATATCCCGCTGCACCAGGACCTGGGCCCGGAAGACTTGCTGCCGCACGAGCAGCTGCATCTGGACTGAAGGGGGCGCGGCCGGCGCCGGCCGCGCCCGGTTCAATGCTGGCGCCAGGCCTTAGGCCTTACCGCCGCGCTGCCTGCGGCGCGCGATGAAGCCCAGCAGGCCCATGCCGCCCAGCAGCATGCCGTAGGTGGACGGCTCCGGCACGGCCGTGATGCTGACGTTGTCGATGGCCACGTCGAAGTTGGTGTAGCCGTAGGCGTAGCCGGGTTTCAGCGTGGTGAAGACGATCTCGTCCACGCTGGACAGCACACTGGCAAAGCTGCGCCCGCCCGGCAGCGTGGGCGCGCCGCTGCCGTCCTCCGCGCCGTAGCCGCCCCAGCCGGAAGGCAGCAGTGACGAGGACGTGTCGGCGATGGTCACCGAGAAATGCTTCCAGTCGCTATTGCTGGCGTCCAGCGTGCCCAGGTCGAACCACACGCTGGTGTAGGGCAGGTTGGCCGGCTTGTTGTCGTAGTCGCGCAGCTCCACCACCAGGCTGCGCGTCACTTCCTGCCCGAAGTACTGGATCGACATGGCCGACACATCCAGCCCCAGGGTGACGCTGCGCGACTTGGTGTAGTCGCCCAGGAAGGCCCCGTTGGTGCTGTTGCGCCAGTCGATGCCGAAGTTCTCCATGGTGGTACGGTAGGCGGGCGCGCCGTTGCCCAGGCCGGTGTCGATGCCCGAGCCGCCGTTGCCGTCGGCCGGCTGCATGCCGAACCAGCCCTCGTCGCCTTTGGAAAAATCCACCGTGGCGCTGGCCGGCGCCGCGCTGGCGGTCGCCGCCGTTGCGCTTGCCATGGCCAGCAGTACTGCGAGCAGTGCTTTCTTCTGTGTCATAACCATTCCTTTGTTAGTTGATGATAAGACTGACAGTTACACCCGGCCGGGGTTGCCGAAGCATCAAACTTAAGAAATGCTTAACCGGGTGTGAGCCGACTTTAGGGAGGGCGGATGAGCGTGTCAAAGCCTGCACGAGTAACAATTGTAAGGAATTTGTAACCAAGTTTCTGCCAGATCAGGGCATCTTCCTGCTGGAAACTTGTAACACATGGTGGCCGGAATCGGCCGAAATGTGAAATCCGCTATGAGGCGGGCGCCGCAGGGCCGTGAAAATTTGACCGCCCGGCAAGCTGCGGCGCAGTGACTTGCATGCATCAGATTTTTTGTAACCGTGCACAGCCGATGTTTTATTTGTGAGACAAATTGCCGCCGGGCGCGGCCCTTGCTTCCGCTGTATAATGACGGCCCCCTCCCGATTCCCCGACAGTTGCCGACATGACCACCATCACCGCTCCGACCGCCGACACCACCGCCGCCCGCAAGTTGCCGAGCCGCCGCCTGTCCGTCGCGCCGATGATGGACTGGACCGACCGCCACTGCCGCGTGTTCCACCGCGAAATCACGAAGCACACCTGGCTGTACACGGAAATGGTGACCACCGGCGCGCTGGTGTACGGCGACGTGGAGCGCCACCTGCGCTTCAACGAGGAAGAGCATCCGGTCGCCCTGCAGCTGGGCGGCAGCGATCCGGCCGACCTGGCCACCAGCGCCAGGCTGGGCGAGAAGTGGGGTTACGACGAGATCAACCTGAATTGCGGCTGCCCGTCCGAGCGGGTGCAGAAGGGCGCGTTCGGCGCCTGCCTGATGGCCGAGCCGCAGCTGGTGGCCGACTGCGTCAAGGCCATGCGCGACGCGGTGTCGATCGACGTGACGGTCAAGCACCGCATCGGCATCGACGACAGCGAAAGCTACGAGTTCGTGCGCGACTTCGTCGGCACCGTGGCCGAGGCTGGCTGCAGCACCTTCATCGTGCATGCGCGCAACGCCATCCTGAAGGGCTTGTCGCCCAAGGAAAACCGCGAGATCCCGCCGCTCAAGTACGAATACGCCTACCGCCTGAAGCGCGAATTTCCGCAGTTCGAAATCCTGATCAATGGCGGCATCAAGACCGAGGCCGAGATCGACCAGCACCTGCTGCACGTGGACGGCGTGATGCTGGGCCGCGAGGCCTACCACAATCCCTTCCTGATGGCGTGCTTCGACCAGCGCTACTATGGCGACCCGGCCGCGCCCAAGACCCGCGAGCAGGTGCTGGCGGCCATGGTGCCCTACATCCAGGCCCAGTTGGCGAAAGAGGGCGGCCGCGGCCTCAAGCTCAACAGCATCACACGCCACATGCTGGGCCTGATGCAGGGCTTGCCGGGCGCGCGCCTGTTCCGCCAAACATTATCCGACTCCAAAAAACTCGCCCTCGGCGATGCCAATCTCTTGCTGGAAGCCGCTTCCCGCCTGACTTTGCCGGCCTGATCCCGGACTTTTGCCCAAAGCAAAATCTGCTTTTTGCCTATTTCTCCGCAGAAAGTTAGGTTGCGTAAAATGCAGGCAGTTTCTGCTTGCTTTGAGGCAAAATTTGCACCTATAATTTCAGAATATACACACATAGTCACAGCGTCCATCCGGCCTCCGCAGGACTTCCTGCGCTGAAAAACGGCTGAAAAACCACACATTGTAACGATCCGTAGAGCAATTTTTGCATTCGCAGTCATTGTTTGCTACTGTCATTACTTGCGCAGCGGCAAGAGAAGTTTTACGTGGTTGGGCGTGGCAGCGGGTGCATACCTGGGTTCCTCTTATCAATAGTGTCACTTACAAAGAAGCCGAAATGAATTTAGCAAAAATGAAAGTGGGGACGCGCCTGGGCCTCGGGTTTGCGTTGGTGCTGCTCTTCCTGATCGCCGTGACTGCCGTCGGCATTGTGCGCATGGCCCAGATCCAGGACCGCCTGGACCACGTCGTCAGCTTCAACAACGTGGTGACGCGCCTGGTGATCGACATGCGCAACAACGTCAACGAGCGCGTCAGCTCGCTGCGCACGCTGACCCTGATGAGCGACCCGGCCGACATGGAACCGGAAATGAAGCGCATCAAGGAACTGTCCGACAAGTACGCCGCGCACCAGAAGAAACTGGAAGCCCAGTTCGCGCTGGAAGCGACGGCCGAAGAGAAAACCCTGATGGCCGCCATCAAGGAACACGAAGCGGCCACCATGCCGGCGATTGCCAAGGCTTCCGAGCTGTGGCTGTCGAACCAGGCCGAGGCGGCCACCAAGGTCATGATCAAGGAAATCCGTCCGCCGCAGAAGAAGTGGATGGAATCGCTGGACCAGCTCGGTGCGCTGGAAGACAAGCTGAACGCGCAAGTGCAGGTGGACGCGGCCGAAGGCTTCAACAGCGCCCGCAGCTTCATGATCTTCATGGGCGTGCTGGCCGTGGTCATCAGCGTGGGCGCGGCCATCGTTATCACCCGCGGCCTGCTCAAGCAGCTGGGCGGCGAGCCTGACTACACCGCATCGATCGCCGGCAGCATTGCCAACGGCGACCTGTCGATTTCGATCAACACCAGCTCCACCGACAAGGACAGCCTGCTGGTGGAAATGAAGGAAATGCGCAACAGCCTGGTTGGCATCGTGGGCCAGGTCCGCACCGGCACCGAGACCATCGGCACCGCCTCGCGCGAAATCGCCGCCGGCAATATCGACCTGTCGTCGCGTACCGAAATGCAGGCCTCGTCGCTGGAGAAAACCGCGTCGGCCATGGAAGAGCTGACTTCCACCGTGAAGCAGAACGCCGACAACGCCCGCCAGGCCAACCAGCTGGCAGCCAATGCGTCCGACGTGGCGCGCAAGGGCGGCGAAGTGGTGTCGCAAGTGGTGGACACCATGAGCTCGATCAACGAATCGGCCAACAAGATCGTCGACATCATCGGCGTGATCGATGGCATCGCTTTCCAGACCAACATCCTGGCGCTGAACGCCGCGGTTGAAGCAGCCCGTGCCGGCGAGCAGGGCCGCGGTTTCGCCGTGGTGGCTTCCGAGGTGCGCAACCTGGCCCAGCGTTCGGCCGGCGCCGCGAAAGAAATCAAGACCCTGATCGGCGACTCCGTGGAGAAAGTCGAGCGCGGTTCGAAACTGGTCGGCCAGGCCGGCGTGACGATGGACGAAGTGGTCGATTCGGTGCGCCGCGTGACCGACATCATGGGTGAAATCGCTTCCGCCAGCCAGGAGCAAAGCGCCGGCATCGAGCAGGTCAACCAGTCCATCATCGAGATGGACAGCATGACCCAGCAGAACGCCGCGCTGGTGGAACAGGCCGCTGCCGCCGCGCAGAGCCTGCAGGACCAGGCTGGCGAACTGGCCCGCGTGGTATCGATCTTCAAGCTGTCCGAGCATGAAGAGCGCGTGCAGCACGCCGCCGCGCCGGTGCGTGCCGCCACCCCCGTGGTGGTGGCCAAGCCAGCCGCCCGTGCGCCGCTGAAGAAAGCCGTGGCCGCGCCTGCCGCCCCCAAGCCGAAGAAGATCGCAGCAGCAGCAGCAACTGCCGGCGACGAGTGGGAAGAATTCTAAGCAGGGTAGCCGGCTTTACCCGATGGCCGCGTCTGGAGCGGCCGTTGAACAGTTTTTTAAACTTTGTGGATTAAGAAAAATCATGACCAAGCATTCGATCAGTTTCATCGCCGCCGCTCTGCTGAGCAGCTCCGCCTTCGCCGCTGAAGTGCCAGCCGTGTTCGACGCCAAGAACTGCAAAGCCGAATACCCGAAAGCCTCGCTGCTGAACGAAGAGCAGGGCGCGGTATCGATGGCCTTCCTGGTTTCGCCAGGCGGCGAAGTAGTGGACTCGAAGGTTGAGAAGTCGAGCGGCTACAAAAACCTGGACAAGGCTGCTGTGAAAGCCATCAGCGCCTGCAAATTCAAGCCTGGCACCAAGGATGGCGCTGTGGCACAAACCTGGACCAAAGTCGATTACGTCTGGAAGCTGTAATTCCGGCCACGCCTTGATCCAGAAAATTTAAAAAAGCACTTGGGGAAATCAGATGTCTACTAAACAGCGTTGGTTCAGTGTTATCGCGGCAGTGCTCGTATCGGGCAGCGCCTTTGCAGCTGAAGTTCCGGCTAGCTTCGACGGCAAGAATTGCAAAGCCGAGTACCCGAAAGCGTCCCTGATGAACGAAGAGCAGGGCACCGTGTCGATGTCGTTCCAGGTGTCGGCCGGCGGCGACGTGCTCGACTCCAAGGTCGACAAGTCGAGCGGCTTCAAGAATCTGGACAAGGCGGCCATCAAGGCGCTGAGCGCCTGCAAATTCAAGCCGGGCACCAAGGACGGCAAGCCGGACACCACCTGGACCAAGGTGGACTACGCCTGGAAACTGGATTAAGCGGATTCGTGTTACTGCGCCGGCTTGCCTGAGCCGGCGCGTACTTGGACCGGCGCTTGCGCCGGTTTTTTTTCGCTTGGGCAAAGGCTTGTAACAGGCTGTAAAAGTGCGGCAGGAAATGCGGAATGTTCTTATAGTGGAAGCTTGGAACAGGAGCTCCCATGAAAACCGTTATCGCCCTGGCCGCTGTTGCGGCCCTGACCGGCTGCGCCACGCAGCCGTCTACCGTTTACTATCCGAAGCCGGCCAATCCGTATGAATGGCACACCGTGTCGGTGACACCGGTGCAGCGCGGCACGGCCGGCGACAGTGCGCGGGTGGAATACACGACGGAGCCGGTGGCCCAGCAGCCGCGCGTGGTGTACACCACCGAGCCGGTGTACGCGACGGCGCCGGTGTATGCGCCGCCACCCGTGTATTACGCACCGGCGCCGGCGTATTACTACCCGCCGGTAACGATAGGACTGGATTTTGTGTTCGGTAACTGGGGTCACCGCCATGGCTATCGCGGCCACGGCCGGCGGCGCTAGGCCGCCATCGCCCGGGATTGGGCTGCTGCATGGGTGCTAAGTATGGGCCTTAATGCACGAAGAAGAACGACGCTTCGTGCAGCACATCGGCGGACAGCAGCAGCCAGGTGGAGACACTGGCCAGCCCCATCAGCAGGGTACCGATGGTAAGAGGGCAGATGCGTGACATGGCGGACTCCCGGGTTGGTGTTTTCTATGTCACCATCTTATGCATTAATAATGCATCTCGGCATCAGCGGAGTGTCCATGCCCTTGTAGGACAATGGCTCGTCCTGATTTCCCGCCTTTATAGTCTTATTTCTTCCACTGCACCACGGCGCCCTCGGGCGCGGTGTCGAGCGCGTTCGACAGCGCCAGCCACTGCTGCAGCCGCTCGGGTTGCTTGATGCTGATGCCCATGCCGTCGATAATGCCCACTTGTTCCAGCATGCGCGCGTCGATCTTGGCCTTGGACACGGTGGGGGCCCGCATCACCATGCGGTCGTACGCCTTGCGCGCCTTGTTTTCCCACTTGTGCAAGCTGCTTTCGTCGAAACGGTTGGCTTCGAAGTAGACCGTCAGCGAGCCGTCCGGATTGCCGAAGCCGACGATGCCGGCGCCTTTGCGGATGGTGCTGGTGTTGGCCAGGTCGAAATCGTCGGTGGGCACGAAAACGCCCGCGCGGCCGTCGATGTCGGGATGGCCGACGGGAGTGTCCTTGCTGTAGGTCGAGACAGCGGACAGGGATTTTTCTTCGGACATGGTGAGCCAGGAAAGTGTTACAGGGTAGGCGACTATTGTAGCGTCAAACTAATGCCTTTGGGAAAGTCATCCGATGAGCGCGCGCAAAAAAATACCGCCAACTGGTGGCGGCATCCAAGGCCGGCGGATCCTCTCGGAGTGCGGCGGCGGAATTCCCGGAAGGGAACGTTATTCGGTGCTTAGTATTGGGTCAGATTGCGTAAAAGGTAAGCTAAGTTTCTTTTTACTATGGACTCAGCATAGCACCGGCTTCGGCGCGGCGGCAGCAAAATCTGCGCGCGCTGCATTTTTTTTGAGCGCCCGTTGTATTTCCGCCGCAGCCGGCGCCGCGCCGCGGCGCGCATCCCGGCGGCAATGAATGCATGCTGCTTGTCAACTCCCGGCTCAACTGAGTGTATGATGCGGGTTGCATGTTGTTCTTGCAATGCCAAACTCCCAATGATAACCAACGTTTCCTCCTCCCCAGCCGTGCCGCGCCGTCCCGCTTTTCTGGACGGCGGCGGGGAATGCGGCGAGCGCCTGCGCAACTTCGACTGGGCCGGTTCACGCATGGGGCCGCCCGAACTGTGGCCGGCATGCCTGCAGACGGTGCTGCGCACCGTGCTCGGCTCGCGCTTTCCGATGGCGATCCACTGGGGCAGCGAGCTGCTGACTTTTTACAATGATGCTTTCGCGCAAGTGCTGGGCAGCAAGCATCCGGGCCACCTCGGCCGTCCCGCCAAGGAGTGGTGGCGCGAGATGTGGGACCAGATGGCGCCCATCGTCGAGCACGTGCTGACGGGCGAAACCTACTACGTGGAAAACGCCAGCTACGCGCCCGAGCGCGGCCATAGCCAGCGCGAAACCTACTTCACGCATTGCCATAGCCCGATCTGGAACGAAGACAACCAGGTCGAAGGCGTGCTGCTGGTGCTTACCGAATCCACCCGCGAAGTGCTGGCCGAGCGCGCCTTTGTGGCGCTGAACCGGCGCCAGGCGTTCCAGCTCGACGTGGCGGACCGGCTGCGCGGCCTGGGCGCGGCCACCGAGGTCACGGCGGCTGCCACCGAGCTGCTGGGCAACTACTTGCACGTATCGCGCGTGTATTACACCGAAATCAACGAGGGCAGCCGCACCGCCTTCGTGCAGGGCGCGTGGAGCGCCGCTGACCTGCCGCCGCTGCCCGGCAGTGCGCGGCTGGACGATTTCAGTCCGGAGATCATCGGCATCCTGAACGAGGGCAAGCCCTTCGTGGTGAACGACGTGCGCACCGACCCCCGCACCCAGGCCTACGCGGACGCCTACCTGGCGCTGGGCATGGGCGCCATCGTGGCGGTACCGCTGCTGCAGGCCGGCCGCGTCACCTGCGCGCTGAACCTGTCGCACCATGTGCCGCGCGCGTGGACGCGCGAAGACATCGCCATCACGCAGGACGTGGTGCAGCGCACCTGGGAGGCCGTGGAGCGCGCGCGCGCCGTGGCGGCGCTGCGTTCCGAGCACGAACACAGCAAGCGCGCCCAGGCCGCGCTGCGCGACGCAGACAAGCGCAAGGACGAATTCCTGGCCATGCTGGCGCACGAGCTGCGCAACCCGCTGGCGCCGATCGGCACGGCGGCGGAGCTGCTGCGCCACTTCCAGTTCGACGAGGCCACCGTCAAGCGCACCAGCGAAGTCATTTCGCGCCAGGTCAAGCACATGACCGGGCTGATCGACGACCTGCTGGACGTGTCGCGGGTGACGCGCGGCATGGTCACCTTGCAGAAGGAAACGCTGGACCTGCGCGACGTGCTGGGCTACGCCGCAGAGCAGGCCCGTCCGTTGATGGAGGCGCGCCGCCACCGCTTTGCCGTGCAGCTGCCGCCCGAGCCCATCCACGTGCTGGGCGACAAGAAACGCCTGGTGCAGGTGATCGCCAACCTGCTTAACAACGCTGCCAAGTACACGCCGGAAGACGGCTTTGTCGAACTGCGCCTGAGCCTGCGCGGCGACAGCGCCACCGTGACGGTGCGCGACAACGGCGTCGGCATGCTGCCGGAACTGCTGGCGCGCGCCTTCGAACTGTTTGCGCAGGACGAGCGCACGCTGGACCGCTCGCAGGGCGGCATGGGCCTGGGGCTGGCGCTGGTGCAGCGCCTGGCCGAGGCGCACCAGGGCAGCGTGGCCGCGCACAGCGACGGCATTGGCAAGGGCAGCACCTTCATCCTGCGCCTGCCGGTGGCGCAGCAGCAGGCCCAGGCCGGCCAGGACGCGCCGGGCGCCGCGGCGGCGCCGGCGGTGCGCAGCCTGCGCCTGCTGGTGGTGGACGACAACGTGGACGCGGCCGAAACGCTGGGCATGCTGATGGCGGAGGCCGGCCACCAGGTGACGGTGGAGCACAGTTCGCGCGTGGCGCTGGACCGGGCGCGCGAACTGCGGCCGGACATCTGCCTGCTGGACATCGGCCTGCCCGACATCGACGGCAACGAGCTGGCGCGGCGGCTGCGGCTGCAGCCCGAGACGGCCGGGACCGTGCTGATAGCCGTAACCGGTTACGGCCAGGAGCGCGACCGCAACGAGTCTTATGCGGCCGGCTTCGACTACCACTTCGTCAAGCCGGTCGACATGCCGCGCCTGCAAGCGCTGATGGCCCGCATCGCCGGATAAAAAAATGCTGCACCGGCATGGCCGCCGGTGCAGCGAATAGTCCCCTCAACTGTACCGGCGCATGCCGGCAAGTTCAATTTAGCCTATTGCAGAGCTAACGCGGCCTTTATCGCACGCCGATCTCGATTGCCTCAAACAATGTCCATTTAAGCCATACAAGCCCTAGGCAGGGCCGCATACGTGTGCTTGCGGGGCTGATGGAAGGTGCGGTCGCCCGGCAGCGTGCCGGCCATGAGCGGAAGCAGTGCCAACTGCCGCCAGTACCCGCAAGCGCATCCTTGGCAGGCCGCGCGCGGGCCCGCTCTGTCCTGCCGCCGAACGCGCCGGCATTCCCCGCGAACGCCGGCATCGCGCGCGTTCGCCAAACGGACATCCGACGTTGAAGACCTTGGTTGCCGGCTTGCAGGCGGCAGGCTGAAACCAAGCGTTTCCCGCGCTGCCGCATAAAGCACCGCGGAAAAGAAAAAAGCCCAGTCGATGACTGGGCTTTTTGCCGTAATTCTGTGGGGTGACTGATGGGGCTCGAACCCACGACAACAGGAATCACAATCCTGGACTCTACCAACTGAGCTACAGCCACCACTGATTTACTTCGCCTGAAGCACTGTTTGCGCGTCAGGTGCCGAATTATACTAGGGTATCCGGCATCTTGCAAAGGCTTGCGGCGCCTTTTTTCGAAAAACGCCGAATTGCCTAGATTTTAAGCGATTCCACGTCCACTGTCATTTTCAGCAGCGTGGCGAAGGCCGGCGCCAGCGCTTCCTTCGCGCCCGTGGTATAGCCATGCAACAGCGGAGGATGGCCGGCGCTGCCTGGGCGCTGCAAGCCGCCATTTTCCAGCAGGCGCGCCAGCTGGCGCGCCACGGCTTCGCCGGTGTCGATCAGTGTGACGTCCACGCCGCCCGCCTGCGCCACCGCGCGCGCAATCGCTTCCTGCACGAACGGGTAGTGCGTGCAGCCCAGCACCAGCGTGTCCGCCCCTTGCGCCACCAGCGGCGCGATATAGCGCTCCAGCATGGCGCGCGTGGCGGGCGTATCCAGCTCGCCCTGCTCGATCAGGTCCACCAGGCCCACGCAAGGCTGCAGCAGGAACTGGGCTTGCGTGGCGCCGGCGATCTGTTCGCGCAGCAGCAGGAACTTCTCGCCCGACAGCGTGCGCTGCGTGGCCAGCACGCCGACCTTGCCGTTGCGCGTGGCTGCTGCGCCGGGTTTCAGGCCCGGTTCCACGCCCACCACCGGCAGCTCTGGATAATGCGCGCGGATAGCCTTGATGGCAGCCACGGTGGCCGTATTGCAGGCCACCACCAGCGCCTTCACGCCGCGCTCCACCAGGAAGGCCGCCACCGCCAGCGAACGCTCCACCACCACCGCTTCCGTCTTGTCGCCATAGGGCGCAAAGCCGGAATCGGCGAAGTAGATCAAGTGCTCCTGCGGCAGCAGCGCGCGTACATGGCGCAGCACCGACAATCCGCCCACGCCGGAATCGAAGACGCCGATAGGCGCGTCGGCCGGCGTGGGGAAGGGCAGCGTCGGAATCACGTGCTCAGCGTCCGCTTACTTGGACACGACAGGCACGTTCAGCGCCTCGATCTTGGCAGCCCATTCCTTGGGACCTGTGTTATGCACCGAAGTGCCGCCCGCGTCCACGGCCACGGTGACCGGCATGTCCTGCACTTCGAACTCGTAGATGGCTTCCATGCCCATGTCTTCAAAGCCCAGCACCTTGGCCGACTTGATGGCCTTCGACACCAGGTAGGCCGAGCCGCCCACCGCCATCAGGTAAGCCGACTTGTGCTTCTTGATCGACTCGATGGCGGCCGGGCCGCGTTCAGCCTTGCCGATCATGGCGATCAGGCCGGTCTGCTCCAGCATCATGTCGGTGAACTTGTCCATGCGGGTGGCGGTGGTTGGGCCGGCCGGGCCCACCACTTCGTCGCGCACCGGATCGACCGGGCCCACGTAGTAGATGACGCGGTTCTTGAAGTCCACCGGCAACTGCTCGCCCTTGGCCAGCATGTCCTGGATGCGCTTGTGCGCGGCGTCGCGGCCGGTCAGCATCTTGCCGTTCAGGAGCAAGGTCTGGCCTGGGGTCCACGAAGCCACTTCTTCCTTGGTCAGCGTGTCCAGGTTGACGCGCTTGGACTTCTCGGTGTCCGGGGTCCAGCTCACGTCCGGCCAGTCCGACAGCTTCGGTGGCTCGATGTAGGAAGGGCCCGAGCCATCCAGCACGAAATGCGCGTGGCGGGTGGCGGCGCAGTTGGGGATCATCGCCACCGGCTTGGAGGCCGCGTGGGTCGGGTACATATTGATCTTCACGTCCAGCACCGTGGTCAGGCCGCCCAGGCCCTGCGCGCCGATACCCAGCGCGTTGATGCGGTCGCACAGTTCGATGCGCAGTTCTTCGGTCTTGTTGCGAGGGCCGCGCTGCTTCAGCTCATACATGTCGATGTCTTCCATCAGCGACTCTTTCGCCATCAGCATCGCCTTCTCGGCCGAGCCGCCGATGCCGATGCCCAGCATGCCCGGCGGGCACCAGCCGGCGCCCATCAGCGGCACGGTCTTCAGCACCCAGTCGATCAGCGAATCGGACGGGTTGAGCATCACGAACTTGGTCTTGTTCTCGGAGCCGCCGCCCTTGGCAGCCACGCTCACGTCGACGGTATTGCCCTCGACCAGTTCCATGTGCACCACGGCCGGCGTGTTGTCCTTGGTGTTCTTGCGCTCGAAGTGCGGGTCGGCCACGATGGAGGCGCGCAGCTTGTTGTCGGCGAAGTTGTACGCGCGGCGCACGCCTTCATTGACCGCGTCGGTGACGGTGCCGGAGAAGCCCTCGAAGCGCACGCCCATGCCGATCTTCAGGAACACGTTGACGATGCCGGTGTCCTGGCAGATCGGACGCTTGCCTTCGGCGCACATGCGCGAGTTGGTCAGGATCTGCGCGATCGCATCTTTCGCCGCCGGGCTTTGCTCGGCTTCATACGCGCGCGCCAGGTGCTGGATATAGTCGGCCGGGTGGTAGTAGCTGATGTACTGCAGCGCCGCTGCGACGGATTCGATCAGGTCTTCTTGCTTTATGACGGTCATGATGTTCTCGCTGGAGGATGGAAAGCTAGGTGCAAATTAGTGAGGCTTGGCCAGTTGCTGGGTACGGGTCATCAGATTATCGGTGTAGGCGATAGCGATGGTCGACAGCAGGAATACGATATGGATAGCGGTCTGCGCGATCAGCACTTTCTCGGTGTACTTGTCGGCATTGATGAAGGTCTTCAGCAGGTGGATCGACGAAATGCCGACGATGGCCATGGCCAGCTTGGTCTTGAGCACCGAAGCGTTCACGTGCGACAGCCACTCCGGCTGATCGGGATGGCCTTCCAGGTGCATGCGCGAGACGAAGGTTTCATAGCCGCCCACGATCACCATGATCAGCAGGTTGGAGATCATCACCACGTCGATCAGTCCCAGCACCACCAGCATGATGGTGGTTTCATTCAGCTTGGTGGGCACAGCGCCGCCCACGGCCACGGCGTGGAAGATATGCTCCAGCGCCGCCTCGTTGCCAAGTGCCGCGCCGATCAGGTCTTTCAGTTCAACCCAGAAGTGGAATACGTAGACGCACTGCGCCAGGATCAGGCCCAGGTACAGCGGCAGCTGCAGCCAGCGCGACATGAAGATAAAGCCCGCCAGCGGCGGCAGTTTGTTCGGATTCGAGTTGCGCGGTTGTTCCATCATTAATGCGTGCTCCGGTAGGCTGCGATTGAATTGCCGACATTTTACACTTGCTCAACGCTGTCGGCACCGGCACAGGCCGATCTGCCGTAGAATTGCTGAAAAGACCAGATTGCCCATACGCCCAGTTTGGCTATGCATCGGCTATATGTATCGGCTATATATGTATCGGCTATGTAAGGCATCCGTAAGCGGCAACGCTTAAGGTGTTTGCAAACAATTACTAATGGAGACCTAGCATGAGCACACAGACCACGGAACAACAAGGCCCACAGGAATCGCGCGTGTTCGCGCCATCGGCGGAATTCGCAGCGCAGGCCAACGTGTCCGGCATGGACGCCTACCAAGCCCTGGTGACTGAAGCGTCGCAAGACTACGAAGGCTTTTGGGCCCGCTTGGCGCGTGAAAACATCGACTGGAAAGTGCCGTTCACCCGCACCCTGAACGAAGACGATGCCCCGTTCTACAAATGGTTCGAAGACGGCAAGCTGAACGTGTCCTACAACTGCCTGGACCGCAACCTTGAAAACGGCAACGCCGACAAGACCGCCATCATCTTCGAGGCCGACGACGGCGCCGTCACCAACGTCACCTACAAAGAGCTGCACGAAAAAGTGTGCAAGTTCGCCAACGGCCTGAAATCGCGCGGCATCAAAAAGGGCGACCGCGTCATCATCTACATGAGCATGTCGGTTGAAGGCGTGGCCGCCATGCAGGCCTGCGCGCGCATCGGCGCCACCCACTCGGTGGTGTTCGGCGGCTTCTCCGCCAAGTCCCTGCAGGAACGCATCATCGACGCCGGCGCGGTGGCCGTGATCACCGCCGACGAACAGCAGCGCGGCGGTAAGCGCCTGCCGCTCAAATCCATCGTCGATGAAGCACTGGCCATGGGCGGCTGCGACACCATCAAGGACGTCATCGTCTACAAGCGCACCGGCGGCGACGTCACGCACGTGGCCGGCCGCGACATCTGGCTGCACGACCTGGTCGACGGCCAGTCCGGCGCATGCGAACCCGAATGGGTGGAAGCGGAGCACCCGCTGTTCATCCTCTACACCTCCGGCTCCACCGGCACGCCGAAAGGCGTGCAGCACTCCAGCGGCGGCTATCTGCTGTGGGCCGCGCTGACGATGAAGTGGACCTTCGACATCAAGCCGGCCGACGTCTACTGGTGCACCGCCGACATCGGCTGGGTGACGGGCCACAGCTACATTGCCTACGGTCCGACGGCGGTGGGCGCCACGCAGATCATCTTCGAAGGCATCCCGACGTTCCCGAACGCCGGCCGTTTCTGGGAGACCGTGGCCAAGCACAAGGTCAACATCTTCTACACCGCGCCGACCGCGATCCGTTCGCTGATCAAGGCCGCCGACGTCGACCCCAAAGTGCACCCGAAGAACTACGACCTGAGTTCGCTGCGCCTGCTGGGCACGGTGGGCGAGCCGATCAACCCTGAAGCCTGGGTGTGGTACTATAAAAACGTCGGCAACGAAAAGTGCCCGATCGTCGACACCTTCTGGCAGACCGAAACCGGCGGCCACATGATCACCCCGCTGCCGGGCGCCACGCCGATGGTGCCGGGTTCCTGCACGCTGCCGCTGCCGGGCATCATGACCGCCATTGTGGATGAGGCCGGCCAGGACGTGCCGAACGGACAGGGCGGCATCCTGGTGGTCAAGCGTCCATGGCCATCGATGATCCGCACCATCTGGAACAACCCCGAGCGCTTCAAGAGCAGCTACTTCCCCGAAGAGCTGGGCGGCAAATACTACCTGGCAGGCGACGGCGCCATCCGCAACAAAGACACCGGCTACTTCACCATCACCGGCCGTATCGACGACGTGCTCAACGTATCGGGCCACCGCATGGGCACGATGGAAATCGAATCGGCGCTGGTGGCCAACCCGCTGGTGGCCGAAGCGGCGGTGGTCGGCAAGCCGGACGAAACCACCGGCGAATCGATCTGCGCCTTCGTGGTTCTGAAGCAAGCCCGTCCGACCGGCGAAGAAGCCAAGCGCCTGGCGCTCGAGCTGCGCAACTGGGTCGCCAAAGAGATCGGCCCGATCGCCAAGCCGAAAGAGATCCGCTTCGGCGACAACCTGCCCAAGACGCGCAGCGGCAAGATCATGCGCCGACTGTTGCGGGTACTGGCCAAAGGCGAGGCCATCACGCAAGACGTATCCACGCTGGAAAATCCGGCCATTCTGGAGCAGCTCAAAGAAGCCTCGTAAGAGGGCAGAGCGAGGCTGGGAGAGGCGGCGCAAAAAACATTGGTACTTTCGAGAATCTTTGCTACAATGTGCGCCTCTTGCAGCGATGCGAGAGAACTGGAGAGGTGGATGAGTGGTTGAAGTCGCACGCCTGGAAAGCGTGTATAGGTTCATAGCCTATCGGGGGTTCGAATCCCCCTCTCTCCGCCAGGATAAAAACAAAAAGGCCACCTTTGGGTGGCCTTTTTGTTTTTAGCGTGGCGGAGAGAAG
>NZ_BAAKJE010000150.1:0-6883 GCF_059704565.1 Massilia sp. NBRC 108631 | reverse complement strand
ACAGCGTGCCGGTGCGGCCCATGCCGCACATCACCTCGTCGGCGATCAGCAGCACGCCGTACTTGTCGCACAGCGCGCGCACGCCCTTGAAGTAGCCGGGCGTGGCGGTAATGGCGCCGCCGGTGGCGCCCACCACCGGTTCGGCGCAGAAGCCGATCACCTTCTCCGGCCCGGCCGCCAGGATCTCCGCTTCCAGTTCCGCCAGCAACGAGGCGGTGTAGTCGTTCAGCGTCTGCTGCGGCAACCGGTCGCGGTATTCGTAGCAGGCCGACACGCGCCGCACGTCCATCAGCAGCGGCGCGAAATGCTTGCGGCGCGATTCGTTGCCGCCCAGCGCCAGCGCGCCGAGCGTGTTGCCGTGGTAGCTCTGGCGGCGCGCGATGAACACGCTGCGCTGCGCCTGGCCGCTCTCCACGAAGTACTGGCGCGCCAGCTTGAGCGCCGTTTCCATCGCCTCGGAACCGCCTGACACCAGGTAGACGTGATTCAGGTCGCCCGGCGCGTCGAAGGCCAGGCGCGTGGCCAGTTCCTCGGCAACTTCGCTGGTGAAAAAGCCGGTGTGGGCGTAGGCCAGGCGGTCGATCTGCGCATGCATGGCCGCCAGCACGTCCGGGTGGCCGTGGCCCAGCGAGGACACGGCGGCGCCGCCGCTGGCGTCGAGATAGGTATTGCCACGGCTGTCGCGGAGGGTGATGCCTTTGCCGCCGACGGCAATCGGCGGCATCTGGCGCAGGCTGCGGTGAATGATGTGGCTCATGTCGTCCTCCGGTTGATATGGAGAGACGACAATAGATCGCCGCGCAGCCGGAGTTGTTGATTTTTGTCGCTTCCGGTGCGAAAAATTTCCGTCAGGATGCGCGCTTGCGTGCCAGCGCCCCCACCAGGGCCAGGCCGGCCAGCAGCATGCCGTAGGTTTCGGGCTCGGGGATGGCGGGCACGTTCAGCGACATCAGGCTGCCCACCTTGTCCGGGCTGTCGCCCTCGTACATGCCGACCTTCAGGTGCGGCGACGTGAAGTCTTGCGTGCCGCCGGTGAAGGTGAACTCGAACACCATATCGTCCGTCAGCGCCAGGTGCGAGCCGAAGGCGCAGATTTTCATGGGGTTGGCGCCGTTGACGCAGCCGTTGGCGGACAGCTCGTTGTTGTTGATCGTCCAACTGAGGCCACCGGGTGGCGCCGCCGTCAGCGATACGCTGCTGAACGAGCCAACGTCCTTTATGCCGAGCATGCCCAGCGTGGTGGCGGTGGACCAGTCGCCGGTGGGATTGGCGGCGTCGATTTCGAGGCGCAGCACGTTTGCCATGAAGGAAGTCGTGAAGGTGACGCCCTGGAACTCCAGGACGCCCGCGTTGGCGTTGCCCGCCATGCCGAGACAGGCCGCAAGCGCCACGGGCGCTACGATGCGTTTGAGAATTGAAGACATGTGTTGCTCCTTTCTGGAATCGATGTGGGACTGCGCCTTAATAAATATCACGCAGCTAGTGAGCACAATGTCGAAAAACGCAAACACGGCTCACTTAAGCCAAGAGTTGTTTGCTAATATTTCCGCATGACAGAACGCCTCGGCCCCATTCCCTTCGCAGAGCTCTCGCCGCAGCAGCAAGCCGCCGCCCAAGCCATCATCGACGGCCCGCGCGGCGCGCTGTACGGCCCCTTCGTGCCCTTGATACGCAGCCCGGAGCTGATGGAATGCGCGCAGCGCATGGGCGAATACCTGCGCTACCGCAGCGCCATCGGCACGCGCCTGTCGGAATTGGCCATCCTGGTGACGGCGCGGCAGTGGGACCAGCAGGTGGAGTGGGCGATCCACGCGCCGATCGCGCTGCAGGAAGGGATCAGCCCCGCCATGGTGGAGGCGATCGCCGGGCGGCGCCGGCCCGACGCCATGATGGACGACGAGGCGCTGGTGCACGACTTCTGTGTGGAACTGCACAGGAACAAGCGGGTGTGCGACGCCACCTACAGCGCCGCATTGGCGCGCTTCGGCGAGCACGGGGTGGTGGATTTGATGGGGTTGAACGGCTACTACACGTTCCTGGCGATGGTGATGAATGCCGCGCAGTCGGCAGCGCCGCTGTCGGGCGTGGCGCCGCTGCCCTAGCTGCGGGCTTGGCGGCGCGGCATTGGCGGCTTATTGCGGTGCCAGGCCGCGGGTTACCACGTCGGCGACAACTTCGTTGAGGTCTTTGCCGCTGTCTTTGGCCAGCGCTTGCAGCTGCGCCACCAGGTCGCTATTGAGCTTGACGGCGAAGGGCACGAGGCCCAGCGCCTGGTCGCGGCGGCGCTGTTCGCGCTTGTCCACCACCTCGCCGGCGGCGCCGGTGTTGCCGAATCCGGCCGCGCCAGGGGCAACCATCTTGCCCATCAACTTCTTGGCGTCGCTTTTTGCCATGCCGGTTTTCTTCATTTTCTGCTTTCAGTGGTACTGCGGGGGTTAGGCCAGGACCTTCTTCAGCCATGCGCTGATGTGCACAACCTCTTCCTGGCACAGCGAGTGCTGCATGTAGTAGTCGTGCCATTCCACCTGGTAGCCCAGCTTGGCCAGCAGGTCGCGCGAGGCCTCGGCGCGGGCCACCGGGATCACCGGGTCCATACGGCCGTGCACCATGAAGACCGGCACTTGCAGGCTGGCTTCGCTGCGCTCGGCGGCGACCTTGTCGGCCAGCGGCACATAGCCGGACAGGCACATCAGGCCAGCCAGCTTTTCGGGGTGGCGCAAGCCTGCCTGCAGGGTCATGGCGCAGCCTTGCGAGAAGCCGGCCAGGATGATGCGGTGGGCCGGGATGCCGCGCGCTTTTTCGCGCGCGATCAGTGCTTCCACCTGCAGCTGCGAGGCGCGCAGGCCTTTTTCATCTTCCTGGCGGCCCAGGTCGGTGTGGACGATGTCGTACCAGGAGCGCATCACGTAGCCGTTGTTGATGGTCACCGGCATGGTGTTCGCATGCGGAAAGATGAAGCGGATGGCGGGCAGGCCGTCCAGGTCCAGCTCATTTACCATGGGCACGAAGTCGTTGCCGTCGGCGCCCAGGCCATGCATCCAGATGATGGACACGGTCGGGTTCGTGCCCGATTCGATTTCGATGTTTTCCAGCAGTGCGGTCATTGCAAATCCTCAGGCAGGCTTGATTGCCGATTTGGGGCGGAATGCCTTGCATACCGCCGGATTGGTTTCCATGTAGGGGCCGCCGATCAGGTCCACGCAGTAAGGCACGGCCGCGAAGATGCCGCCCACCAGCTGCTTGCCGTCGGCGTCCTTCAAGCCTTCCAGGGTTTCCTTGATGGCTTTCGGCTGGCCGGGCAGGTTCATCACCAGCGCGGCGTGGCCATCGATCTCGCGGATCACGGCGGTCTGGCGCGACAGGATGGCGGTCGGCACGAACTGCAGGCTGATCTGGCGCATCTGCTCGCCGAAGCCGGGCATTTCCTTGGTGCCGATGGCCAGCGTGGCCTCCGGCGTCACGTCGCGCCGCGCAGGGCCGGTGCCGCCGGTGGTCAGCACCAGGTGGCAGCGGGCGGTGTCGACCAGTTCCACCAGCGTCGCTTCGATCTGCGCGCGCTCGTCGGGAATCAAGCGGGTTTCGACGCGGAAGGGCGTCGTCAGCGCGCACGCCAGCCATTCCTGCAGCGCGGGCAGGCCCTGGTCTTCATAGACGCCGCCGCTGGCGCGGTCGGACACCGACACCAGGCCGATCACCAGCACCGGCGCTGCCACGTCACTCGTCATCTTCTTCGCTGTCCTCATCCTCGGCGTCGGCATCGTCGGCCTTGGCTTTGCGGTGCTTGGCGTCGACCTGCTTCAGGATCTGGAAGATCTCGCGGTAAGCCTTGGGCGGCTTGTTCTCGGCCTGCTCCTTGCGGGCGTTGCGGATCAGGGTGCGCAGGTGCTGCACGTCCAGTTCCGGGTTCTCCGACAGCAGCGTGGTGAGCGCGTTGTCGTCGGCCAGCAGCTTGTCGCGGCGGCGTTCCAGCGCGTGCATGGCGGCCGTGTCGGCCTTGGACGCGCCTTTCCAGCCCTCGATGGTGCGCTGGATGACGGCCACTTCTTCCTCGTCCAGGGTGCGCATCTTCTTGCCCACGAACTGCATCGCGCGGCGGCGGCCTTCGTGATTAGTGATAGTTTGGCAAGTCAGGATGGCCTCTTTCACGTCCTCCGGCATGGGGACGCGCTTGACGCGGTCGCGCGGGGCTTCCACCAGCTCGGCGCCGAGCGCCTGCAGGGCGTCGGACTGGCGCTTGAGTTCGGTTTTAGATGGGCGCTCGTATTCTTGTTCGAACTCGGAAGATTGGAAGCCGACGGCGCCCCGGTTTGCATTTGGCATGATAACTGTGAGGCAGGGCATGAACCCGGCCTGTAAAAACTGTAAACGACTGCTATGATAACTGTTTTAACGGTCACCCGAAGAAAACACCACATGAGCGACTCCGCATTTAGCCACAGCCAGGATCAATTGAAGCAGCTTGCACGCGACGTTTTGGCGTACGCGCGCGAGAAGGGCGGCACCGATGCCGCCGTCGAGATCAGCGAGGGCAGCGGCTTGTCCGTCTCTGTGCGCAAGGCGAAAATCGAAACCATCGAGCAAAACCGCGACAAGGGCCTGGGCGTGACCGTGTTCATCGGCCAGAAGCGCGGCAACGCCAGCACCTCGGACTTTTCGCCGGCCTCGCTGCGCGCCACCGTGGACGCGGCTTACAACATCGCCAATTTCACCGCCGACGACGACTGCGCCGGCCTGGCCGACGAGGACATGCTGGAGAAAAACCCGCGCGACCTGCAGCTGTACTACCCGTGGCTGATCTCCACCGAAGAGGCGGTGGCGCTGGCGCAGCGCGCCGAAGCGGCCGCCTTCGAGGTGGACCCGCGCATCACCAACAGCGAAGGCGCCGGCGTGCACGTGCAGCAGTCGCACTTCGTGTCGGCCAACTCGCGCGGCTTCATCGGCGGCTACCCGTACTCGCGCCACACCCTGTCGGTGGCGCCGATCGCCGGCAAGGGCGCCAAGATGCAGCGCGACGACTGGTACAGCTCGGTGCGCGACGCCGCCAGGATGGCCGCGCCCGAAGCCATCGGCCGCTACGCCGCCGAGCGCGCGCTGGCGCGCCTGAACGCGCGCAAGCTCGACACCCGCACCTGCCCGGTGCTGTTCGAAGCGCCGCTGGCGGCCGGCCTGCTGGGCGCCTTCGTCCAGGCCACCTCGGGCGGCGCGCTGTACCGCAAGTCCACCTTCCTGCTCGACAGCCTGGGCCGGTCGGCCTTCCCGTCGCATATCCAGATCAAGGAAGACCCGCACGTGATCGGCGCGGTCGGCTCGGCCCCGTTCGACGAGGAAGGCGTGCGCACCCAGCGCCGCGACGTGGTCAAGGACGGCGTGGTGCAGGGCTACTTCCTGTCGACCTACTCGGCGCGCAAGCTGGGCATGCAAACCACCGGCAACGCGGGCGGCTCGCACAACCTGTCGATGACGTCCTCGCTGACGAAGAAAAACGACGATTTCGTGGCCATGCTGAAGAAGATGGGCACCGGCCTGCTGGTGACCGAACTGATGGGCCAGGGCACCAACTACGTGACCGGCGACTACTCGCGCGGCGCGTCCGGCTACTGGGTGGAAAACGGCGTGATCCAGTACCCGGTGGAGGAGATCACCATCGCCGGCAACATGAAAGAGATGTTCCAGCAAATAGTCGGTATCGGCTCGGACGTACTGGTGCGCGGCACCAAGCAGACCGGTTCCATCCTGATCGAAAAAATGGTTGTTGCAGGAAGCTAATTTCCCGTTGCAAGCTTGCCCACGTTTCCATACACTGTCCCCGGCATATTAAAAAAACCTAGGAGACAATGTATGGAACGCCGTTCATTCATTACCAAGGCCGCTGTCGGCGCCACCGCAGGCATCATCGCCGCCCCGGCCCTGGCGCAGTCGCTGCCCACCATCAACTGGCGCCTGGCGTCCAGCTTCCCCAAATCGCTGGACACCATCTTCGGCGCCGCCGACACCTTCACCAAGCGCGTCTCCCAGCTTACCGGCGGCAAGTTCAACATCCGCTCGTTCGCCGGCGGCGAAATCGTGCCCGGCCTGCAGGTGATGGACGCGGTGCAAGCCGGCACCGTCGAGTGCGGCCACAGCGCCTCCTACTACTACTTCGGCAAGGACGCGACCTTCGCCTTCGACTGCGCGGTGCCGTTCGGCCTGACCTCGCGCCAGCACACCGCCTGGTACGACCAGGGCGGCGGCCGCGAGCTGACCCGCGAATTCTTCAAGGGCTACGGCATCATCAACTTCCTGGGCGGTAACTCCGGCACCCAGATGGGCGGCTGGTTCCGCAAGGAAGTCAAATCCGTGGCCGACCTGAAAGGCACCAAGATGCGCGTGGGCGGCTTCGCCGGCAAGGTGCTCGAGCGCCTGGGCCTGGTGCCGCAGCAGCTGGCCGGCGGCGACATCTACCCGGCGCTGGAAAAAGGCACCATCGACGCGGCCGAATGGGTCGGCCCGTACGACGACGAAAAGCTCGGCTTCCACAAGGTGGCGCCGTTCTACTACGCGCCGGGCTGGTGGGAGGCGGGCGCCTCGTTCTCGTTCTACGTCAACATCAAGGAATGGGAAAAGCTGCCCAAGGAATACCAGGCCGCGATCGAGTGCGCCTCGTACGAAGCGCACGTGGTGATGCAGGCCGAATACGACTTCCGCAACCCGACCGCGCTGGCGAAACTGCTGAAGGGCGGCGTCAAGCTGCGCAACTTCCCGAAAGACATGATGGACGCCTGCTACAAGGCCGCCAACGACGTCATGAACGAAGAGGCGGCACGCAACGCCAAGTTCGCCAAGATCTACGAGCCATGGAAAAAGTTCCGCCAGGACCAGAACCAGTGGGCCTCGGTGGCCGAAG
>NZ_BAAKJE010000149.1:0-209 GCF_059704565.1 Massilia sp. NBRC 108631 | reverse complement strand
AGGTTGATGGCGTCTGCATACAGCGACATCTTGGGCGTGATGTTGTAGCGCAGGCTGGCGTCGGTCTGGCCGTAAGCGGCGCGGTTGCGCGGCATGGTGCTGCCGCCGCCGCAGTCCACCGAGAAGTGGTTGCGCCAGTTGTAGCTCACGCGGGCCGAGAACTTGCTGTTCTCATAGAAGATCGAGCCGTTGTACGACTGCGGCGACAG
>NZ_BAAKJE010000148.1:0-316 GCF_059704565.1 Massilia sp. NBRC 108631 | reverse complement strand
TTGTCAGCTCCCCGAGGCTTATCGCAGACTTCTACGTCCTTCATCGCCTGTAATCGCCAAGGCATCCACCATGTGCACTTATTCACTTGTCCCTATAACCTTGACGGCTATCGGCATCAAGCATTTACTACTGTGTTTGATGATTTATCTACTACCCTGAATATCTTGCGATACTCAATAAATCTTTACTTCTTCCAAATTGTTAAAGAACGATTACTACACTTACCGAAAACCCGTAGTCTTGAGTAAATGCAGTGGTGGAGGATGACGGGATCGAACCGACGACCCCCTGCTTGCAAAGCAGGTGCTCTCCCAG
>NZ_BAAKJE010000147.1:0-205 GCF_059704565.1 Massilia sp. NBRC 108631 | reverse complement strand
GGGTCGTTCGAGACCAGGACGTTGATAGGCTGGGTGTGGAAGTGCAGTAATGCATTAAGCTAACCAGTACTAATTGCCCGTAAGGCTTGTCCCTATAACATTGATAAGTTATAGGCGAGAAGTGCGCATGTTGTGCGTAGTTGATACGCAATCGCTACATAATAAATCTGAATTCTTCCAAGTTTTAAAGCTGTTGCAGCGCCAG
>NZ_BAAKJE010000146.1:0-13857 GCF_059704565.1 Massilia sp. NBRC 108631 | reverse complement strand
GCGCTTCGGCGGTCAGGCTGACGTCCGAACGCAGCACCGCGATGCGGCGTTCGGCCGCCAGCCCGAATAAATGCCGCAGCAGCGCCTGCCCGATGCCGCGCCCGGCATACGGCGCGGCCACGAAGAACATGTCGATGTAGCCCGAGGGCTGCAGGTCGGTGAAGGCGGCCAGTTCGCCGTCCACCTCGGCCACCCAGCTCTGGTTGGCGCGCATGCGCTGTTCCCACAATGCGGCATCGTAGTCGTCCGGCGCCCACGCGCGCAGCTGTTCGGCCGTGTAGTCGCGGCTGGCCAGGCCGTGCACGGAGGAGTGGAAGATGGCGCGCAGCAGGGCCTCTTCGCCGCGCTGGTAAGGTCGGATCTGCATGCGGCTATCTTACTCCGCCGCTTTGCCGCCTGTCCGCGTGAAATCGCAGATTGGCCCCGTCAATCTGCCGTTTGTCGCGCGCATGCAGCGGCGCGCCAGCCGCTTTGCTATCTTGATCCTGTCCCCGCTAAAACGAGAACAGCGGTGACCGCCAGGTCAACCAGCATACGGAGAAACACCATGAAAAGAACATTCGCCGCAATGGCAGCCACTGCCGCTCTGTCCTTCCTCGCCGCCGGCGCCGCCGCCGGCCCGCAAGTCGTCGGCGACAGCGCCGACAGCGTGCAGATCAAGCGCGCGGCCTACAAGCTGTCCCCATCCGAGTTCAACGACTACGCCCACCTGTTCGTGCTAAGCAATGGCACCAAGATCAAATTCGCCAACAGCGTCAACCGCTACTACGCCGAGCTTCCCGGCGCTGGGCGCGTCGAAATGTATCCGCAGGCGCCGGGCGTGTTCAAGACCGCCGCCGGCACCCGCTTCGAGTTCCGCGAGCAGGGCGGGCTGGTCGCCATCGACAAGCTGGAGCGCCTGCCGATGGCGCAGGCGATGCCGGCCAAGGGCGTGACCGTCCTGGCCCGGCGCTAGCCGGCCGAAGCGCGCCCCGGCCCACGGCGCTATGGGGAAGCGCGCCGGGATAGAAAGAATCAGTGAAATCGGCGCTTACGCTCCGCCGTGCGGCTGCTAGTATGAAATGATGCTGCAGCGGCCTTTCCGCTGATGGGAGCGCATCATGAAAACTTATCTGGGCGCCGTCGTGGGCGCAGCCTTGGGCCTGGCAATGTTCTGCGCGGATGCGGAAGCGCAGTCGGACAGCGTGCAGATCAAGGCGCCGCAGCAGGCGCCAAAAGTCATGCGCCTGGCGCCGGGCGAGTTCGACGAGTACGCGGCATCCTACGATTTGAGCAATGGCGAGCGCATCGCGTTCTCCCAGCGCGGACAGCGTTATTTTGCACAGTTGGGGGGCGAGCCGCGGACCGAGCTGCTGCCGCGCGCACCCGGCGTGTTTATCACGCCTGCCGGCGCGCGCGTGGAGTTCAGCAACAAGGGAGCTGAACTCACGATACGCAATTACGAACGGCTCGTCACCAGCGCTGTGCTGCCTCCCGGCACGGTGATGATGGCGGTGCGCTAAGCTACGCCAGGCTGGCCGCGTGCGCGCGGCGGTCCGCCACGCGGCGCTCCGGGCGCTGCGGCGGGGCCGTGTCCAGCCGTTCTTCCAGCAGCGCGAAGATTTCGTCCTTGGACAGCACGTAGCGCTCCAGCAGTTCTTCCTTCACCGATTCCATGACGGCGCGGTAGTCGCCGATGGCGCCCAGCGTGTAGCTGTACAGCTCGTCGGCCTTGGCTTCCACTTCGGCCAGCGTGTGCTCGTTGTTGTCGTGCTTGAACTGGCTGTAGTCCAGCTTGGAGCGCGAGTACATCGACAGCTGGTTGACCATGGTGTCCAGCATGCGGGTGGCTTTCTGGATGTCGTTCTGGCTGCCCACGGAAATGCCGCGCGCGCCGTAGAACAGTTCCTCGGCCGCCACGCCGCCGTACAGCTGGATCACATCCTGCTCCAGCTCCTCCAGCGTGCGCAGCGCCATATCGTCGCCGGCCGACAGCACATAGCCCAGCGCGCCCAGTTTCGAGACCGATTCGGTGCTGATTTTCAGCAGGTGCGACTTTTCCTTGATCTCGGCCAGCGGCAGGCCCTGGCGCAGGTAGGGATCGATCTGCATGAAGAAGTGGCCCAGTTCGTGCAAGGCGATGCGCTCGCGCTGGCGGCTCTTTTCAGCCGTGGTGGCGCGGTCGGTCAGGCCGATGGTGGCGCGCTCGAAGGCGCGGAACATCAGGCCGGTGTCGATGACCTTGCCTTCCTGGATGGCGATCATGCTGGCGCGCTCGACCACGGTCTCCAGCACCGCCGGACTCAGGTTGGCGGTGATCTCGGCCACCTGGTTCAAGTCCAGCTTGTTCCAGTCCACGCAGCCTTCCTGCTTGCGCTTGAGGAAGGATTCCACCAGCTGCGCGCGTTCGTTCTTGTTCGGCAGGCGGAAGTTGATCTTCACCGAGAAGCGGCGCAGCATGGCTTCGTCCATCTGCGAGCTGGCGTCGTCGAAGTTGGACGCCACCACCCAGATCACGCCCGCGCCGTCGTCCTTCTTCACGCCGTCGAGCAGGCCAAGCAGGGTGTTGGCGGTGTCGTCTTCCCACTTCTTTTCGCCGCGTCCGCGCGGCATGAACAGCGCCTGCGCCTCGTCCAGGAAAATGATGCAGGAGCCGCGTGCGCAGGCCTTCTTGTACAGCGCGTTCAGTGCCTTCGAGCCGCCGCCGATATAGCCCGATTCCAGCGCCGAGCCGGAAGCCTGGATCAGCGGAATGTTCAGGCGCTTGGCCAGGTAGCCTGCCAGCTTGGTCTTGCCGGTGCCCGCCGGGCCGGTCAGCATCACGTTGAAGGGCTTGTCGATGTTGTGCGACTGGTAGACGCGGCGGTTGCGTATCATGTCTTCCAGGTGCAGCACTTCCTGCTTGATGTCGTCCATGCCGATCAGGTCGTCCAGGCTGCCCTTCAGCTGGTCCGGCGAAATCACGCTGGCGCTCATGCCCATGCCGGGAATGCCGAATTTCAGGCCCAGCAGCAACAGCAGCACCACGGTGATGTCGAACGCGTGGCGCTGCAGGAAGTCGCGGGTGGGCGCCAAGGCGCCGCCGTCGTCCTGCAGCACGGCCTTGTGGCTGGACAGCCATTCTTCCTGCGCAATGCCGTAGGGAATGCCGTTGCGCAGCAATACCTCACGCTCCAGGCTCAGGTGGGACGTGCTGGGCACTTTCACCACGTGCAGCTCGGGCGCGTCCTTGAACTTGTAGATGTAGCGCGGCGCTTCCGACAGCGGCTTGGCCACCAGCAGGTAGTCCAGCCGCTCGCGCTGGGTTGCCAGCGCGGTGATCTCGGCGATGTTCTGCGAGCGCACCACCGGGCTGGTGTCTTGCGCCACATTGCTGCGCCAGGCGGCCAGGCCGACGGCCAGCGCGATGGCGGCGAGCAGGGCAATACGGACCCAAGTATTCTTGAGCGCGAGCTGAAGCTTATAGATGTTGAACATGGTCTTTGGACTCGGCAGACTGCTGGCGGGCTGTGGCCAGAAGATGTCGTACAG
Source organism: Massilia sp. NBRC 108631 (assembly GCF_059704565.1). Taxonomy (NCBI): domain Bacteria; kingdom Pseudomonadati; phylum Pseudomonadota; class Betaproteobacteria; order Burkholderiales; family Oxalobacteraceae; genus Massilia; species Massilia sp. NBRC 108631. The sequence goes on along the minus strand of NZ_BAAKJE010000146.1, from coordinate 10,347 downwards.
GGGCTGGAGCGCAGGGTGGGGCGGTGGCCAGCGTTGCTTTTAAGCATGCCCTAGGGCAATGGATATCGAGCACTATAGCGTGCTCTGCCTGTTTTGTGTGCAGTCGGCGCAGAAAAAAACGGACTCAGCCACAGCGTGGACAGCTTGATAATGCCTTGATTACAAGGACTATTTTCGTTTTTCCAACAACGCGTACTTGCGCTCCAGGCGGGCGTACGTGCCGTCGCGGCGCATGCCGTCCAGGGCCGCGTTCAGCTTGTCCACCAGCGCGTCCGGCAGGGCCGGATTGCAGGCCAGGTAGACCTTCACCTTGTGGAAAGTCAGCAGCGGCGCCAGCTCGCCCCGCTCGATGGCGGGGAACTGCGCCAGCGCGTGGTTGCCGGAACGCATGCCTATCGCCCACAGGTCGATGCGGTTCAGCAGCAGCTTTTTCGGGTTGGACGCATCGCTCTGCACCGGCTCCACATGGAAACCCCGGGTGCGCAGGAACTCGTCACGCGCGTCGCCATGGTAGGTGCCGATGCGCAGCGGGCGGGCGTCCTCCAGCGTGCGCAGCGGAAACTTGTGGTCGGCGCGGCCGATGAACACCCATTCGGACTGGTCGGTGGGGCCTATCCATTTGAACTGGTGCTCGCGCTCGGGCGTGCGGGAGGTGGAATAGACGCAGGTGGCGGGTTGCTGCAGCGCCAGGGTATAAGCGCGTTTCCAGGGCAGGATGTCGATCTGGTAGGGCACGCCGGCGCGCAGCAGCATGGCCCGGATCTTGTCCGTTTCGCGGCCGGTAACCTGGCCGTCTTCCTTCCAGCTGGCCGGCGGCGAATGCTCGCCGGCGATGAACAGCGCGCCCGGCAGCCCGGCCACGGCGGGCGCGGCGGCCAGCGCAGCCCCCAGCAGCGTTGTCATAAAAATCAGTCTTGTTGCCATGGATACTTTATTAACAGCACGCAGCCTACCATGGCAAGCCGCGCGGCGCGCTATTGCGCGCGGCGGTACAGCCGGAAACGTTCCTGGCGGTCGGAGGCGCGGCGGCCTTCCCACAGCTGTTGCCAGTGCGGCGCGCGGTAGGCCGGCGCCAATTCGGCGCTGTCGTCCATGCGGATGTTGTCTTGCAGTAATAGCATCTGGCACTGCTGGCCCGGTTTGCCGAACGGCAGCTTGCCGAAATACACGAAGGAGGCGCGCTGGGCCGGGGCGACATTGGTTTCCACGCAGCCGGTGCCGGGCGGCACCACGGCGGCTGCCTGGCGCGCCACCGTGGCGTAGCTCTTGCTGTAGTTGGCGGCCGGCAGGAACAGGGTCATGGCCAGGATCCATACCAGGATCAGGCCGCCGGACGACAGCACCACCGCGCGCCACAGCACGGCCGGCTGGCGCGACAGGCGCCAGTGCACCAGCATGAACCAGCCGATGGTGGCGCAAAAGGCCACCAGCACGGCCGGCGCGCGGAACTCGGGGTTGAAGCCGGGCACCAGCTTGAGCGCGTTGTGCGCCGCCTTGGCCGGCCAGCCGGTCAGCATGGCGCTCCAGAACAGCCACAGCGTGGCCGCGCACAGGGTCAGCACCATGACGGAGAACCAGTCGATGGCATTGATGGCGCCGCGCTTCATGGTCAACAGGCCGAAGGCGGCCATGATGGCCAGCGGCGGCAGCAGCAGCAGCAGCTGGCCTTGCTCGGGCGCCGGGTGGCACAGGGCCAGCAGCGTGGCCATGCCGGTGAAGGTGACCGGCACCACGATGTGCAGCACGCGGCGCTGGCGGCGCCAGGCGTACACGGCCCAGGCGGCGAACGGCCAGGCCGGCCAGAAGAACCACACGCCCACGCGCAGGAAGTAGCCCAGCGACTGCGGCGTCGGCAGCGCGATCTGCGCGTAGTTCCATTGCATCCACGCGCCCAGCTGGGCGTCGCCATGGCTGAGCACGGCGGGCAGCAGCCACGGCATGGTGGCCAGCGCGCCCACGCCGGCCGACACGGCCAGGTGGCCCAGCGTGCGGCCGGCCGGCATGGCCAAAAATTGCGAGCACAGCAACAGGGCCAGCACCAGGAAGGCTGGCGCCAGCCAGCCGCGCGCCAGCACCATCAGGCCGAGCGCCAGGCCGATCAGGGCGGCGTTGCGCACCGAGGGCAGTTCCATGTAGCGCACCGAGCGGTACAGCAGCAGCGACAGCAGCGCCACTTGCAGCGGTTCGGCGGTGGTGACATGGCTTTGCACCAGCAGGCCCAGGCAGCCGAGGTAGATCAGGCTGGCCGCGTCGGCCAGCGTGCGGCCGAAGTCGTCCGGCGCGGGCTGGCCGCCGAAGGCCAGTTTCAGCGGCTGGGCGTCCTGGCGACGGCCCAGCGCGAAGGTGACGTACCACAGCGACAGCACGCCCAGCAGGAAGACCATGATGGTGGACACGCGCGCGGCCAGCACGTCGCCCATCAGCCAGCCGAACAGCTTGATGCAGGCCGCGCCCAGCCAGAACGCCAGCGGGCCTTCGTCGGGCATCGGCAGGCCGGCGATATTGGGCCACAGCCAGTCCTGCACGCCGCCTTGCGCCATGGTCCACATGATGCCGAAGCTGGCGGCGTCGTCGCTCTTCCACGGTTCGCGGCCGATCAGGCCCGGCAGGATGTACAGCAGGAACAGGGCGTAGATGGCCCAGCGGGGCAGGGCCAGGGTGGCGGCGGCGGGCAGACGGACTGGCTTCATCGGCAGGGGCGCAAAAAGAAATGAGTATGAATGAAAAAAAGGCAGCCGTAGCTGCCTTTTTTCTCGCACTGGGGCAGATTAGCCTGCAGCGACGGAAGTCTTGGAACCGACGGAACCGAACTTCTGGCGGAATTTCTCAACGCGGCCAGCGGTGTCGACGATTTTGTGCTTACCGGTGAAGAATGGGTGCGATTCAGCCGACACCTCGATCTTGACCAGAGGGTATTCTTTACCTTCGTGTTCAATTTTTTCGCGGGTCTGGATGGTCGAACGGGTGATGAACTTGAAGTCGCACGACAGGTCGTGGAACACCACTTCGCGGTAGTCTGGATGGATTTCTGGTTTCATGTGCTTCTCTCTAGGGGTAGGTAGCCAAACAGCACTTCGTCGGTCGTCCAGCTTCTTGACCCGATTGCCGCTCACTTGCCAGTGGTTAAAAACAACCGTCGATTATACAGCGGATAAAAAAAAGCGGCAAGCCGGGTGGCTTTGCCGCTTTTTCATGACGAAACGGGGGAATTAACCGCCTCTTCTCATCATGTCGAAGAATTCCAGGTTGGTCTTCGTGGCCTTCATCTTGTCGAGGATGAACTCCATCGCTTCGATCTCGTCCATCGAGTACAGCAGCTTGCGCAGGATCCAGATCTTCTGCAGCTGGTCGGCCTTGATCAGCAGTTCCTCGCGGCGGGTGCCGGACTTGTTCAGGTTGATGGCCGGGTAGACGCGCTTCTCGGCCAGGCGGCGCTCCAGGTGCACCTCCATGTTGCCGGTACCCTTGAATTCCTCGTAGATCACGTCGTCCATGCGCGAGCCGGTTTCGATCAGCGCGGTGGCGATAATGGTCAGCGAGCCGCCTTCTTCAATGTTGCGGGCAGCACCGAAGAAGCGCTTCGGACGCTGCAGCGCGTTGGCGTCCACACCGCCGGTCAGCACCTTGCCGGAGGCCGGGATCACGGTGTTGTAGGCGCGCGCCAGGCGGGTGATCGAGTCCAGCAGGATCACCACGTCTTTTTTCATCTCGACCAGGCGCTTGGCTTTTTCCAGCACCATCTCGGCGACCTGCACGTGGCGGGTGGCCGGTTCGTCGAAGGTCGAGGCGACCACTTCGCCGCGCACCGAGCGCTGCATCTCCGTCACTTCCTCTGGACGTTCGTCGATCAGCAGCACGATCAGCGTCACGTCAGGGTGGTTGGCGGTGATGGCGTGCGCGATGTGCTGCAGCATCACGGATTTGCCGGACTTCGGCGAGGCCACCAGCAGGCCGCGCTGGCCCTTGCCGATCGGCGAGATCAGGTCGACGATGCGGCCGGTGATGTTCTCGGCGCCGTTCATCTCGCGCTCCAGGCGCAGCGGCTCGTTCGGGTGCAGCGGCGTCAGGTTCTCAAACAGTATGCGGTGCTTCGACGCTTCCGGCGATTCGCCGTTGACCTTGTCTACCTTGACCAGTGCGAAATAGCGCTCGCCGTCTTTCGGCGTGCGCACTTCGCCTTCGATCGAATCGCCGGTGTGCAGGTTGAAGCGGCGGATTTGCGAAGGCGAGATATAGATGTCGTCGGTCGACGCCATGTAGGACGCGTCCGGGGAGCGCAGGAAGCCGAAGCCGTCCGGCAGCACTTCCAGTGCGCCGTCGCCGAAGATCTGCTCGCCGGACTTGGCGCGCTTCTTCAGGATGGCGAACATCAGTTCCTGCTTGCGCAGGCGGGCCGCGTTGTCGATGTCCAGGCCGATCGCCATCTCCAGCAGGGCGGAGACGTGTAAGGCCTTCAGTTCAGATAGATGCATATGTGTGAGTGTCCCGTGACGGGAAGAAAAAGGTAGGGGAGGGAACTGCGTGGGGTTGATCAATGAGGGAAACGGTGTGGCCCGTTTTCCCCGGCCAAGCAGGCGGTGCTGCGGGCGCAGCGCCGCCTATCTTACTTAAATATTGCTGTCGATGAAAGAGGTCAGCTGGCCTTTTGCCATCGCGCCGACTTTTTGCGCTGCCGGCACGCCGTTCTTGAACAGGATCAGGGTCGGGATGCCGCGGATGCCGAACTTGGCAGGAACGGCCTGGTTGGCGTCCACGTCCAGCTTGGCGATGGTCAGCTTGCCTTCGTATTCCTTGGCCACTTCTTCCAGGATCGGGGCGATGCTCTTGCAAGGACCGCACCATTCCGCCCAGAAGTCCACCAGCACTGGACGGTCGGATTTCAGCACTTCGGTGTCGAAGGATGCGTCGGAGATGTGTTTGATATTTTCGCTCATGTTTTTCCCTCGGTGGGGGGTATGGGTTAGTTACGCCTGGATGATTATGCCACTGTAGATGGATATCGTCTTGACGCTGCCGGGTTACAGGCCGCAGATGGAGACGCTTTCCATGAATTCAACAGATGCCCTGAATGATGGCAAGAGGATAACAGGCGGGAGATGGATCAAATAATAACGCATTTTTGCCGCCTGTGCGGAAAATGCTGTTGTGGCTCGCGGGCAACACATCGATGCGCCATTTCCTGACCGTGCTGCTAGGCGCTGCGGTGCGCCAGGGCCAGCGCCACCAGGTCGTCCAGTTCGGCCGGCGCCACCGGCTTCTTGCAGGCGCCCAGGATGGTCAGCCCCTGCGCCATGGCCAGCCGTTCGGCGGCGCGCAGCACGCCCGCGTCCATGCCCGACAGCAGCACCACCGTGCCGCGGTAGTCGCCTTCGGCCACCAGGCGCAGGAATTCGATGCCGTCCATGTCCGGCATCGACAGGTCGCACACCAGCAGGTCGCGCGGGCCCTGGGCCAGCAGCGCCAGGGCCGCCTTGGCCGAGGTGGCGCTGGCCACGTCGAAGCTGCCGCGCAGCGGGCTCAGTTCGTCGAGCATGTCTTCCAGCAGGGCCAGCATGAAGGAGTCGTCGTCCAGCAGCAGCACCCGCAGCGGGGCCGGGCCGGATTGTTGCGTACTTGTTTGGGCAGTCATTGCGTAGTCGTTGCTTAGTCGTCGTTGGCGAAAGTGGTGTTGTTCATGATGACTTCGGTGATCCGTTCCAGCAGCGGCCACAGCCCGGCGGCCAGCGCGCGCGCGCGCGCCAGCTCCTCCTGCGGCGTGCCGGGCGCCAGTTGCTCCAGCGCCAGGCAGATCTCGGCCATGCCCAGCGCGCCGACGGTGCGCGCCGAGGACTTGATGCGGTGCCCCAGCTCGCGCACCCGCGCCACGTCGCCGCGCGCCAGCGCGCTGTCGATTTCCTCGAAGCCGTCCTGCGTGGTCTGCAGGAACTTGAAGGCGAATTTGCGTATCTTCTGCGGATTGTAGCCGAGCAGCTGCGCCAGCACCGATAAATCGACCACCGCCGGGTCGCCCGCCAGCGTGGGCTTGAAGGCCGGCACGCGCGGGCGCGCGGACGGCGCCGCGGTGCCGCTGTGCAGCGCCGTGTCGCTGTCCTCGGCGCGCTGGGCCGGCAGCCAGTTGGCGATGGTCTGGTACATCAGCGCCGGCTGGATCGGCTTGGAAATGAAGTCGTCCATGCCGGCGTCCAGGCAGCGCACCCGGTCCTCGCTGGTGGCCGTGGCGGTCATGGCCAGCACCCGCAGTTCGGCCAGCTCGGGGTCGGCGCGGATGCGGCGGGTCGCCTCCAGGCCGTCCATCAGCGGCATCTGCACGTCCATCAGCACGCAGTCGAAGCTGGCCTGGTGCAGCAGGGCCAGCGCTTCCTGGCCGTTGTTGGCCAGGCACACCGAGCTGCCGGCCTCCTCCAGCATTTCCAGCGCAATCTGCTGGTTGAAGGTGTTGTCCTCCACCAGCAGGATGCGGGCGTCCTTCAGCGCGGCCATGACGGCGGCGGTGCGTGCGCTGGCCACCAGCTCGGCGGCCGCGTCGCTCACGCTGCTGATCAGCTGCGGCACCGCGCGCGGCGACACGCCCAGGCGCGCGGTGAACCAGAACGTGCTGCCCTGGCCGGGCGCGCTGCGCACGCCGACCTCGCCTCCCATCAGCTGGGCCAGCTGCTTGCAGATGGCCAGGCCCAGGCCAGTGCCGCCGTATTCGCGCGTGGTGGAGGTGTCGGCCTGCTGGAAGGACTGGAACAGCTTGCCCATTTCCTCGTCCGACAGGCCGATGCCATGGTCGCGCACCTCGAAGCGCACCAGGCAGTTGGAGGCGTCGCTGACGGCATTGACCACTTTGACCACGATGTGGCCGTGCTCGCTGAACTTGATGGCGTTGTTGGTGTAGTTGATCAGCACCTGGCCCAGGCGCAGCGGGTCGCCGCGCAGCACCGGCGGCAGGCTGGGGTCGAGCTCGAACAGCAGGTTCAGGCCCTTGCCGGCCGCCTTCGGCGCCACCACCGTGGTCAGGGTCTGGATCACATGGTCCAGCGCGAAGTCGACCTGCTCGATTTCCAGCTTGCCGGCCTCGATCTTGGAAATGTCGAGAATGTCGTCGATGATGCCCAGCAGGTGTTCGCCGGCGAAGCGGATCTTCTCCAGGTAGTCGCGCTGGCGCGGGTTGAGGTCGGTTTTCAAGGCCAGGTAGGCCATGCCGATCACGCCGTTCATCGGGGTGCGGATCTCGTGGCTCATATTGGCCAGGAACTGGCCCTTGGCCAGGCTGGCCTCCTCGGCCACCTGCTTGGCCTGGTCGAGCTGCTCGGTGCGCTGCGCCACGCGCTCTTCCAGGTGCTCGTTCAGTTCGCGCAGCGCCTGCTCGGCGTGCTTGCTGTCGGTGATGTCGATCGACATGCAGATCAGGTAGGCCGGCTGGCCGCGCTCGTCGAACACCGGGTTCTTGAAAGTGCGCAAGTGGCGCTGTTCGCGCAAGGTGGGGTTCCACACGGTTTCTTCGTAGTCCAGCATCACGCCGCCGGCGAAGGCGGCCGCGTCGCGGGCGCGGAACGCGGCCAGCTCGTCGGGCGAGTGGAAGGCGCTGTCGTCGCCGCCCATCAGCTCCTCGAAGCGGTAGCCGAACTGCGCTTCGCAGGCCGGGTTCATCAGCAGGAAGCGGCCATCCGGCGCCTTGATGAACAGGCCGGTGGGCATCATCTTGATGATTTCCTGCAGCCGCTGCTCGCCCTGGCGCAGCGCGTCCTCGCTGCGCTTGCGGTAGCTGATGTCGGTCAGGCTGGCCACCGCCATCGGCGTGGCGCCCAGCTCGTCGCGCATCGGCTCGGCGTTCACCGACAGCCAGCACTGGCTGCCGTCGGCCTGGCGCACGCCCATGACCACGCCGCGCACCGACTGGCCCGACACCAGCGCCAGGTACACCGGGTGCTCGTCGCGCGCGAACGGCAGGCCGTCCTCGTGCACGCCGGGCCACAGGCCGGCGCCGGGGTGGGCCGCCGCGCCCAGCATGCGCGCGGCAGCCGCGTTGCTTTCCAAAATCAGGCCGTCGCCGTTGAGCACCACCAGGCCGTTGGTCACCGCGTTGAACACCGACGCCATGCGGCGGCTGGAGTTGCGCAGCGCCTGGTCGGCCAGGCGGCGGTCGTTGATGTCGGTGATCATGGCCAGGGTGCCGGCGTAGGCGCCGCTGTCGGTATTGACCAGGGTGGTCGACAGCAGGCCCCACATCGGCGTGTGGTCCTTGCGGAAGAAACGCACGTCGCCCTGCTCGGCCTGGCCGGAACTGCGGCGGCGCTGGTGGCGCAGCAGCAGCGCCTGGCCTTCCTCGTCCATGAAGGCGCTCATCGGCTGGCCCAGCATTTCCTCGGTCTCGTAGCCCAGCATGCGCGCCATGGTGGGGTTGACGAAGGTGGTCTTGTCGTCGGCGTCGGTCATCCAGATGCCCTCGGCGGCGGTCTGCACGATCAGGCGGTAGCGTTCCGAATTGGCCTGCAGCGCCTCCTCGGCGCGCTGGCGCTGCGTCATGTCGCGCAGCGACAGCACCGACAGGCCCTGGCCGGCCATCTGGATCGGCGCCAGGTGCACCATGGCCGGGAAATGGCTGCCGTCCTGGCGGCGCGCGGTCAGCACGCGGCCGGGCAGGCCGGGCCGGGTGAACAGCTCGCGCGGGCGGCCCGGCGTGCTGCGCATGGTGTCGGGCACCAGCAGTTCCATCGACAGGCCGGCCATCTGCTCGGCGGCGCCGTAGCCGAAGCACTGGGCGCAGGCGCCGTTGGCCTGGCGCACGTGGCCGTGGCGGTCGGCCAGCATCATGGCCGCCGGCGTGGCCTCCAGGATGGCCGCCACGCGCGCCTCTTCGGCGGCGGTGCGCTCGCTGATGTCGCCCAGGGTGCCGGTCATGCGCAGCGCGCGGCCGCTGCTGTCGCGCGCCACCACCATGCCGCGCCCCAGCACCCACTTCCAGCTGCCGTCGCGGCAGCGGATGCGGAACTCGCAGGACAGCGCGGTGCGCTCGGCCTGGCCCGGCCCGGCTGCCGCCTCCGGGACCGGGGCCGGGACCGGCTCGGCAGCGCCGCCGGCCGGCGCCGTGGGGCCCACCGGCGCCATGAATTCGTCGGCCACCCGGGCCTGGTCGTCCGGGTGCACCAGCGCCATCACCTGCTGCGCGTCGGGCTTGAACTCGGCCGGGTCGTAGCCCAGGATGTCGCAGTAGCGCGGCGACAGCGTCAGCGCGTCGGACTGCGGCAGCCAGTCCCACACGCCGTCGCCGGTGCCCTCCAGCGCGAAAGTGGTGAGCTGCTCGGCCTTGCTGGCGCGGTCCTCGGCGGCCGCCAGCGCCGCGTTCAGGCGGCGCAGCCGCAGCGCGCCGGCCACCGCCAGCAGCAGCGCCAGGATGGCCGCGCCGGCGCCGTACTGCCAGGCCGCGCTGTCGGCCGGCGGCTGGTACAGCAAGCCGTCCAGCGGGAAGTTGGCCGGCAGCATGCCCAGGCTGGCGTAGGTGTCGGCGATGGCGCGCCAGCGCGCCGGGTTGCTGTAGCCCAGTTCGATCAAGCGCTGCTCCAGCAGCGGGATGGTGTGCTGGGCCTCGAACATCAGGTGCTCGCGGCTGTGGCTGTTGGGGTAGCGCGCGCGGATCAGGTCGGCGATCTCGCCCGGGTGGGCCATGGCGTACTGCCAGCCGCGCAGGGTGGCCGCGCGCATGGCGGCGGCGCGCTTGGGATGCTCGCGCAGTTCGCTCTCGGTGGTGTACAGGTTGTCGCCGTAGAAATCGATGCCGGCCGCGCGCGGCGAAATCACGTCGTAGCGCAGGCTGGCGCGGTCCAGCACGTAGGGCGCCTCCGAGGTGTAGGCCGACATGGCGTCCACCTTGCCGTTGATCAGATCGTCAAGGTTGTAGCTGTGCGGCACGCTGCGCAGCTGGTCCAGGTCGATGTCCTGCTGCTTGAAGTAGGCCCGCAGTTCTTCGTTGCCGGGCGCCAGCATGAGGCGCTTGCCGCGCCAGTCCAGCGGCACGCCGTTGTCGCCGCGCCGCACGAACAGCGCCGACGCGGAATGCTGGAAGATGGTGGCCAGCACCACCACCGGGTCGCCGGCGGCGCGCTTGAGCAGCAGGGCGCTGCTGCCCACGCCGTATTGCGCCTTGCCTTCCAGCACGGCCTGCACCGGGTCGGCCCCGGGCTGGGCTTCGCGCAGGGTGACGTCCAGCCCCGCCTCGCGGTAATAGCCTTTGTCTTGCGCGGCGTAGTAGCCGGCGAACTGGAACTGGTGCAGCCATTTCAGCTGTACGGTGATGGGCTCGGCCGCGCCGGCGCCGCCCGCCAGCAGCAGGTTGGCCACGGCAGAAGCCGCCGCGCAGGCCAG
>NZ_BAAKJE010000145.1:0-17977 GCF_059704565.1 Massilia sp. NBRC 108631 | reverse complement strand
TAGTACGTTTCAACTGCTCTCTCCTTGTTAGATGTGGTTCCCAGCGGACGGCTTGCAGCTCTTGGTCTGGCTGATGCGCACCTGGTTCCAGCCGCCATTCTAAGCGGGGTGGACGCCGGCGGGCCGCGCCGGCGGGCGCTTTTTACTTTTCGATACACGGCGCAGGCACGGGCTGTGGCATGGCCGCATCAGCCGCCCCGGCCGCCGCCCATCCCGCCCATGCCGCCGCCCATGCCGCCCTTGCCCTTGTGCTCGCCGCGCCCCGGCGCGCCGCCCTCTTTCGGACGCTCGCCCCGTTCGCCAAGCGCGCCGCCTGCCACGCGCTGCATCTGCTCGGCCAGGAATACCGCCGCTTGCTTGCGCTGCGTTTCATCCAGTGCATCGTTGACATCCAGCCACCATGCGCGCAGCTGCCGTTCCTCCGCTGCCGACGCGGCCGCTTCCGCATCGAGCCCGCCCGCCAGTTCGCGCAGTTCCACGTCCTTGCGATCCAGCGCGGGGCGCAGCGCGGCCTGCATGCGCTCGCGGCGCGACTGGCGTTCGCGCAGCAGGGCGCGGGTGCGGTTCTCGGTCTGCTGCCACAGCGTGGACTGGTTGGGATTGAGGTTCAGCTCCTTGCGGAATTCCGTGGCCATGGCCAGCAGGTCTTCGGCGCGCATCTCGCTCACCGGCACGGCCAACGCGGGCGCTGCGGGCAGCAAAAAGGCCAGCGCGCTGGTCAGCAGCAGGGTGCGGGCATATGTTGAAATCAGCTTATTTGTCTCGCTTGTCATCTGGGCTCCAGGCAAAAAAAAGCCTGCGCGGGAGCGCAGGCGGAAAAAACCACTACAGGGTAGAGAAGAACTACGAATCCACTGTATACCCTGATTTTGCAGGCTTCCCGCACTCTTACAATTCCTTACTGTCGTGAACGCAAGCTTTACAGAAGCGATACAGAGGCGAAAAAGCGGCAATATTGGCGGCCTAACATGCTGTGGTGTAAATCGCCGTAAAGCGCAGATAAATTACAGGCGAGCTACGCAGATTGCCGGAAATCAGGTTTATACTGAATTGGCGCGCAGTAGAGTGACTGCGGCAGCTTGACACAGGTGAAACATGGGCAAGAAACTCAAGAATACCGGGCTGGTCGGCCTGGGTGTCGTCGCCGGCATTGCCGTCTCCCTGCAGTTCTCCGCGATGGCCCAGCGCCCCGCCGATCCAGCCCTGCCGCTGGAAGAACTGCGCCAGCTGGCCGACGTATTCGGCCTCATCAAATCCGATTATGTGGAAGTGGTGGAAGACAAGAAGCTGCTGACGGAAGCCATTTCCGGCATGGTCGCTTCGCTCGATCCGCATTCGGCCTACCTCGACAAGAAAGCCTACGCCGAGCTGCGCGAAGGCTCGCAGGGCAAGTTTGTCGGCCTGGGCATCGAGATTGGCCAAAGCGAGGACGGCTACATCAAGATCGTCGCGCCGATCGAAGACTCGCCGGCCTACCGCGCCGGCATCAAGGCGGGCGACCTGATCACCCGTCTCGATTCGACCCCGGTCAAGGGCCTGAGCCTGGACGACTCCGTGAAGAAGATGCGCGGCGAGCCGCACAGCAAAGTGTCACTGACGGTGCTGCGCAAGGACGAGCCGGAACCGCTGGTGTTCCACATCACGCGCGAAGAAATCGTGCAGAAAAGCGTGAAGGCGAAAATCGTCGAGCCGGGCTACGCCTGGCTGCGCGTGGCGCAGTTCCAGGAGCCCACGGTGGACGACCTGGCCGCCAAGATCACCGAACTGTACAAGCAGGATCCCAATATCAAGGGCCTGGTACTGGACCTGCGCAACGATCCGGGCGGCGTGCTGCAAGGCGCGATCGGCGTGGCGGCGGCCTTCCTGCCGAAGGACGCGGCCATCGTCTCGACCAACGGCCAGCTGCCCGATTCGCGCCAGACCTTCTACGGCCGTCCCGAATACTACGCGCTGCGCAGCGAGGGCGACGTGCTGGCCAAGCTGCCGGCGGCGGTGAAGAAGGTGCCGATGGCGGTGCTGGTCAACACCGGTTCCGCGTCCGCCTCCGAAATCGTGGCCGGCGCGCTGCAGGACTACAAGCGCGCCACCATCATCGGCAGCCAGACCTTCGGCAAAGGCTCGGTGCAAACCATCCGCCAGCTGACCGCCGACACGGCCGTCAAACTGACCACGGCGCGCTACTACACGCCGAACGGGCGTTCGATCCAGGCCAAGGGCATTACCCCGGAACTGCTGGTGGACGAAAACGCCGACGGCGACGGCCTGAACGCGCTGCGCATGCGCGAGGCGGACCTGGTCAAGCACCTGTCCAACGACCGCGAGCAGGAAGGCGCCAAGAGCAAGCGCGACGAAGCCGAAGAGCAGCTGCGCATCCTGGCGGCCGAGCGCAAACGCAAGCCGCTGGAATACGGCAGCGGCGACGACTTCCAGCTGCAGCAGGCGCTGAACCACCTGAAAGGCTTGCCGGTGCAGCTGGCCAAGCAGGAATCGAAGCTGGTGCAGGCGGCCGATCCCGTGGCCAAGGATCCTATGCGAAAATAAAGTCGGTCAAAACGGCATTCCGGCAAGCTGCGGCGCCCTTTGTGGCGCCGTTCTTCATTTTTAGTACGAGCGTTCGTGTAGAATTTCTCCCATAAAGGCGACAGCCCTATCCACAAGAGAAAGATTGAAGAATATGAAACAAGTCGTCATCAGCGGCACCGGCCTCTTCACGCCAGCGAACTCCATCAGCAACGAAGAACTGGTGGCCTGCTTCAACACCTACGTCGAACAGTTCAACGCCGAGAACGCGGCCGGCATCGAAGCGGGCTCGGTGACGGCACTGGAACCGTCCAGCGTGGGCTTCATCGAGAAGGCGTCCGGCATCAAGTCGCGCTACGTGATGGAAAAGGAAGGCATCCTGGACCCCAAGCGCATGGTCTCGCGCATTGCCGAGCGCGCGGACGACGAGCTGTCGCTGCAGGCAGAAATCTGCGTGGCCGCCGCCCAGCAGGCGCTGGACCGCGCCGGCCGCAGCGCTGCCGACATCGACATGGTGCTGGTGGCCTGCTCCAACATGCAGCGCGCCTACCCGGCCATGGCGGTGGAAGTGCAGCAGGCGCTGAACATCGACGGCTACGGCTTCGACATGAACGTGGCCTGCTCCTCGGCCACCTTCGGCATCCAGCAGGCGGTGGCGGCGGTGCAAAGCGGCCAGGCGCGCGCGGTGCTGGTGCTGAACCCGGAGATCACCAGCGGCCACCTGAACTGGCGCGACCGCGACAGCCACTTCATCTTCGGCGACGCCTGCACCGCCATCGTGGTGGAAGCGAAGGACGCGGCGGTGTCGAAGCACCAGTGGGAAATCCTGGACACCAAGCTGAAGACCAGCTTCTCCAACAACATCCGCAACAACTTCGGCTTCCTGAACCGCTTCGACGAAGCGGGCGCGGGCCAGCCGGACAAGCTGTTCAAGCAGCAGGGCCGCAAGGTGTTCAAGGACGTGTGCCCGATGGCGGCCGAGATGATCAAGGAAAGCATCGCGCGCGCCGGACTGGAAGTGCCGCAGGTGAGCCGCTACTGGCTGCACCAGGCCAACCTGAACATGAACCTGCTGATCAGCCGCCTGATCCTGGGCCGCGACGCCGAGCCGGGCGAAGCGCCGGTGATCCTGGACACCTACGCCAACACCTCGTCGGCCGGCTCCATCATCGCCTTCCACAAGTACAACGACGACCTGCCGCAAGGCGCGCTGGGCGTCATCTGCTCCTTCGGCGCCGGCTACTCGATCGGCGCGGTGGTGGTGCGCAAGTTGTAATCCCACACCGCTAGTCCCCCTCCTACAAACGAGCTGAGCCGCATTTGCCACACTTCGGGGTCTGACCCCGGGGTTGGCAAAATGCGGCTCAGCTTGCTTCGTTTTAGCGGGCGCCGGGGGAGGATCATGAAGCAGCAGTGCCATTGGGGCGATGGTGCGCAAGTTGCGGTCTTACGCCACTAGGCCCCCTCCTACAAGTAAGCTCAGCCGCAAATTACCCGCTTCGGGGTCAGACCCCATGTGGCTGACCCCATGTGGCCTCCATCATCGCTGATCGTCCTACGATCTCTGCACATCTGCTGACAACATGTTTTTCGGGGGGCGCAAAGTCACGAAGGGGGGCGCGGCGGGTTATACTGGGGTGGTTTGCTTTACAACCCGCCACCTGAGAGGAACCCCGCACGCATGCCCCACGACATTCCGCTGATTACCACCATCGCCGCCGCGCTCGGATTCGGGCTGATATTCGGCTTCATCGCCACCCGCTTGAAACTGCCCGCGCTGGTGGGCTACCTGGCGGCCGGCATCCTGATCGGCCCGGCGACACCGGGCTTTGCAGCCGATACCGTGCTGGCCGGCCAGCTGGCGGAGATCGGCGTGATGTTGATGATGTTCGGCGTGGGCCTGCATTTTTCGCTGGACGACCTGTGGGAAGTGCGGCGCATCGCATTGCCGGGGGCGATCTTGCAGATCGCGGCGGCCACCGGCATGGGCATGGCGCTGGCGCACTGGTGGGGCTGGAGCATAGGCGGCGGTCTGGTGTTCGGCCTGGCACTGTCGGTGGCCAGCACCGTGGTGCTGCTGCGCGCGCTCGAGGAGCGCGGCATCCTCGATTCCTTCAATGGCCGCATCGCAGTCGGCTGGCTGGTGGTGGAGGACCTGGTCACCGTGCTGGTGCTGGTGCTGCTGCCGCCGCTGGCGTCCTCGCTGGGCGGCGTGACGCCGGACGACGGCCACGGCGCGGCCGATGCCGCCGCAGCAGCAGCCGTCCCGCTGTGGCAGACGCTGGCCATCACGTTCGGCAAGGTGGGCGGCTTCATCGCCTTCATGCTGCTGATCGGCCGCAAGCTGTTCCCCTGGCTGCTGTGGCAGGTGGCGCGCACCAATTCGCGCGAACTGTTCACGCTATGCGTGATCGCCGCCGCGGTCGGCATCGCCTACGGCGCGACCAAACTGTTCGGCATCTCGTTCGCACTGGGCGCCTTCTTCGCTGGCATGGTGCTGCGCGAATCGGAACTGAGCCACCGCGCGGCCGAGGAATCGCTGCCGCTGCGCGACGCGTTCGCGGTGCTGTTCTTCGTCTCGGTGGGCATGCTGTTCGAGCCGACCATCGTCACCGAGCAGCCACTGAAGCTGCTGGCGGTGGTGGGCATCATCGTGTTCGGCAAATCGATCGCGGCCTATCTGCTGGTGATCGTACTGCGCTACCCGCTGCGCACCGCGCTGACGGTATCGGCCAGCCTGGCGCAGATCGGCGAGTTCTCCTTCATCCTGGCGGCGCTGGGCATTTCGCTCAAGCTGATGCCGCACGAGGGCCAGAGCCTGATCCTGGCGGGCGCCATCATTTCCATCGCGCTCAACCCGGTGGTGTTCCTCGCCGTGAAGCCGCTGGAGCGCTGGTTCGGCCGCAACACCGGCCTGGCCGCCAAATTCGACCGCAGCGCCGACCCGCTGGCCGAGCTGCCGATGACGGTGCCGCAGGAGCATCTGCATGACCAGGTGGTGCTGGTGGGCTACGGCCGCGTGGGCCGCCGCATTGCCGCCGCGCTCACCGCGCAGCGCATTCCCTTCGTGGTGGCGGAACAGAACCGCGAGGTGGTGGACCAGTTGCGCAAGGAAGGCATCCCTGCGGTGGCCGGCAATGCGGGCGAGCCTGCGGTGCTGATCCAGGCGCATATTGCGCGCGCCCGCATGCTGGTGATCGCCACGCCGGACACCTTCCACGTGCGCAGCATGGTGGAGACGGCGCGCGCGCTCAATCCCAACATCAAGACGGTGGTGCGCACGCACAGCGAAGAAGAGGCCGAGCTGCTCAGCAATGAGCGGGCCGGCAAGATCTTCATCGGCGAGCACGAGCTGGCCAACGGCATGGCCGAATTCGTGCTGGACGATTTCAGGCAGCCGCGCGCGCACAACGGCCACTGATCCTTTGGCGCCTACAAGCTGACTGCCAGTTCGGCGCCTTCCTTGATGGCGCGCTTGGCGTCCAGCTCGGAGGCCAGCGCGGCACCGCCGATTTTGTGAAAGCGCGGGGCGCCGTTTTCCGCAGCGGCGCCGGCGGGCGGCATCAGCTCGGCCAGGCTGTCCTGGCCGGCGCAGATGATGACGTTGTCCACCGCCAGCAGGCGCTCGCCGCCGTCCACCGTGATGTGCAGGCCGTGATCGTCGATCCTGTTGTACTGCACGCCCGCCAGCATCACCACGCCATTGCGCGCCAGCACCGCGCGGTGCACCCAGCCCGAGGTCTTGCCCAGTCCGGCGCCCAGCTTGGAGGTCTTGCGCTGCAGGAGGTACAGCTGGCGCACCGGTTCGTCAGCGTTCGGCGGCACCAGGCCGCCGCCGGTGGTGGCCTTCAGGTCCACGCCCCATTCCTTGGTCCAGGTATCCACCGCCAGCGGCAGCGGATGGCGCGGGTCGTGCAGCAGGTATTCGCCGACGTCGAAGCCGATGCCGCCGGCGCCGATAATCGCTACCCGCTTGCCGACCGGCTTCTTGTGCGCCAGCACATCCAGGTAGGACAGCACTTTCGGATGGTCGATGCCGTCAATCGGCGGCTTGCGCATCTTGATGCCGGTGGCGACGATCACGTCGTCATAGCCGCCGGCCAGCAGCTGCGCGCGCGTAACGCGCTGGCCCAGCTGCAGATGGACGCCGGTCAGCTCGAGCTTGCGCTTGAAGTAGCGGATGGTCTCGGCGAATTCTTCCTTGCCCGGGATCTGCATGGCGACCTTGAATTGCCCGCCCACGCTGTCGCTGGAATCGAAGAGCGTCACGTCGTGGCCGCATTCGGCGGCCACGGTGGCGGCCGACAGGCCGGCCGGGCCGGCGCCCACCACCGCCACCTTGCGGCGCTTGGCGGCGGGCTTGTAGACCAGCTCGGTCTCGTGGCAGGCGCGCGGGTTGACCAGGCAGCTGGCGCGCTTGTTGGAGAAGGTGTGGTCCAGGCAGGCCTGGTTGCAGCCGATGCAGGTGTTGATCTCGTCCACCCGTCCGGACGCCGCCTTGGCCACGAATTCGGGGTCGGCCAGGAAGGGGCGCGCCATCGACACCATGTCGGCGTCGCCGCGCGCGATGATGCCTTCCGCTTCGCCCGGCATGTTGATGCGGTTCGACGCCACCACCGGTATCGTCACTTCGCGCCGCAGCCGGCCCGCCACGCTGGCGAAAGCCGCGCGCGGCACCGAGGTGACGATGGTGGGCACGCGCGCCTCGTGCCAGCCGATGCCGGTGTTGAGGATGGTGACGCCGGCATGCTGCAGGGCCTTGGCCACGGCCAGCACGTCGTCCCAGGTGTTGCCGCCGTCGACCAGGTCCAGCAGCGAGTGGCGGTACATGATAATGAAGTCCGGTCCCACCGCGGCGCGGATGCGCTTGACGATTTCCACCGGCAGGCGCATGCGGTTTTCGATGCTGCCGCCCCAGCGGTCGGTGCGCAAATTGGTGCGCGCGCACAGGAACTGGTTCAGCAAATAGCCTTCGCTGCCCATCACTTCCACGCCGTCGTAGCCGGCCTTCCTGGCCAGTTTGGCGCAGCGCGCGTAGTCGCGGATGGTGGCCTGGATGCCGGCCTCACTCAGCGCGCGCGGCTTGAACGGCGAGATCGGCGACTTGCGGTCGGAAGCGGACACCACGAAAGGCTGGTAGCCGTAGCGGCCCGCGTGCAGGATCTGCATCAGGATCTTGCCGCCTTCCTGGTGCACCGCGCTGGTGACCTTGCGGTGGTTGGGCACGTCGCCCAGGAAATTCAGGGTGCCGCCGAAAGGCAGCAGCCAGCCGGAACGGTTGGGCGAGATGCCGCCGGTGACGATCAGCCCCACTCCGCCCTTGGCACGCTCCTTGTAGAACGCGGCCAGCTTGCCGTAATTGTAGAAGCGGTCTTCCAGGCCGGTGTGCATCGAGCCCATGATGACGCGGTTGCGCAGCGTGGTGAAGCCGAGGTCCAGGGGAGCGAGCAGGTGCGGGTAGCTTGGCGTTGTCATTTTGATTATTGGTTGCGTTGGCGGTGGCTGGCACCTCATTCCGCATTAGAGCCGTTTTCTCTAGACCAATGTTACTAAAATACCGCTAATGCTCTGTAAGCACTTAATTTGTAAGCGTATTGTGCCGTACTTGTGTTTCGACAGTTATTCCCTTACGCTGGACAGATGAAGCGATTGATTGCCATTTTGTTATTCAGCATTTCTGCGCCGCTACTCGCACAGGGGCCGAAACTTGAGCTGCCGAAACTGGAAGTTTCAGTGTCGCGGGTCACGCAGGACGCCTTGCACTTGTACGAAGTGGACGCCAGCGGCGTCGTGCAAGCACCGCTGGCCACCGTGTGGAAGACGCTCACCACCTATGAGCGCATGAACGAGTTCGTGCCGGACATGGCGTCCTGCCGGGTGCTGTCGCGCAACGGCAATGAAGTGATCATCGAACAGTTCGGCACGGCGCGCTTCCTGTTCATGTCCAAGTCCATCCACCTGGTGGTGCGCGCGACGGAAACGCCGATGCAAAGCATCGATATCGCCCTGATTTCGGGCGACATGAAGCACTACGAGTCGCGCTGGGAGTTGTTTCCGCTGCCCGAGGGCGGGACCAGAGTGGTCTACACCGGCAGGCTGGTGCCGAATTTCTACGTGCCCGGGCTGCTGGGCACCAATATCATCCGCGGCGATATCGAACGCATGATGGGCGCCGTGCTGGCGCGCATCGACCGGCCGGACAGCACCGCGGCCAGGAACTAGCCGGCTGCGTGCGCTTACTGCGCCGCGTATTCCGGCCCGCGCAACTCGGCGAACTGCTCGATGCTGCCGATCTTGATCATCACCGAGTTGAGACTGAGGTTGGCCTGCATGGCGCGCCAGGCGAACTGCCATTCGCGCTCCTGCTTCTCGGCAGCCGTCTTGGTGAAGGCGGCGCCCAGGGCGGCGCGGTGGCCGTATTCCACGGCGCCGTCGATGCCGGCCCAGCTGGGCAGCGCGCGCTGCACGGCGCGGTGGATGCGCTCGCCGAATTCTTCGGTGTTGTGGATCACCAGGCAGGCGTCGGCCGTGAACAGGTCGAACAGCTTGCGGTCCCATGCCTTGGAAAAGCTCAGCGTGAGGCAGTTGGAAGCCGGATGCAGGATGAACTGTCCCTGCGTCAGGGCCAGTTCAAGGTCGCTGCGCTCGCCGTAGCGGTACAGGGTCGGGGGGCGTTGATAGTCGTGCATGGCGCAGTGTTTCTCTTATTTCTGTAGGGGAGGGCGCACGTGGCGGTGCGCGCGCATGGCGGCGGAAGCGATGAAAATCTCCCGCAGCAGGTAGACGAAACTCATGATCAGGCCCAGCATGGCCAGCACGAACAAGCCGGCGATGTATTTGTCCAGCGTGACGTTGGTGGTGTCGCCCACGAACAGCATGGCAATCACCAGGCAAATCAGCAGGCCGCAGCCGGTCGACGAACCAATCGAGACGTTGATCAGGTGCGAACGCCGGTATAGCACGTCCAGTTCATTGAGGTAGTTGTCGTTGTAGCCAACGTCGAGCCGGTCTTCCAGCACGCGCGACCTGTCGATGATGCGCGCCAGGCGGTTGGTCAGCACCATCAAATTGGTGCAAACGCCCGTGAGCAGGAAGACCGGCGCAATCGCCAGTTGGATGATGTGTCCTATATCGCCGACTTGTATATTCATTGCGCGTTCGTGCTTGGGTACTTGCTTGTTCTTGGGCTTGCTGGGGATCCAGACCGTAGTGTAACAGGCCGCAAGGCCTTATTCGAAGCGGCGCAGGCGCTTGAACTGCTCGGTGGCCGCCACCAGCGCCGCCGAAATGCCGCGCTCCATGGCGCCGTGGCCGGCGTCCGGGATCATCTTCATCACCGAGCCGGGCCAGGCTTTGTGCAGCTTCCAGGCCGACACCGGCGGGCAGATCACGTCGTAGCGGCCCTGCACGATGACCGCCGGCAGGTGGGCGATCCTGTCCACGTTGCGCAGCAGCTGTTCGTCCTCGAAGAAGCCGAGGTTGGCCATGTAGTGCGATTCCAGGCGGCCCACGCCCAGGTCCATCGCGTCCGACGGCGCTTCCTCGGGCTGCGGCAGCAGGAACACGCGGCGGCCTTCGAAACGGCTCCAGGCGCGCGCCGCCGGCCAGTAGACGGCCGGGTCGTCGCTCATGATGCGCTTGACGTAGGCTTGCAGCAGGTCGCCGCGCTCTTGTTCCGGAATCGGCGCCACGAATTCGTCGTACACGTCCGGGTGGAACCAGCGCGAACCTTCGAGGAAGAAGTCGATCTCGGGCTGGGTGCACAGGAAGATCCCGCGCAGCACGAAGCCCAGGCAGCGTTCGGGATGCGCCTGGCCGTAGGCCAGCGCCAGCGTGGAGCCCCAGGAACCGCCGAACACCAGCCATTGCTCGATGCCGAACATGGCGCGCAGGCGCTCGATGTCGCCGATCAGCAGCTGGGTGGTGTTGTTGCGGCATTCGCCCACCGGGGTGGACTTGCCGGCGCCGCGCTGGTCGAACAGGATGACGCGGTACTGCTGCGGGTCGAAGAAGCGGCGGTGCGCCGGCGACAGGCCGGCGCCGGGGCCGCCATGCAGGAACAGCACCGGAGTGCCGTTCGGATTGCCGACCTCCTCCCAGTAGATGGTGTGCAGCGCGTCGACTTCCAGCATGCCGTGGCGCAGCGGCGCGATGGCGGGGAACAGGGACTGGTTCGAATCAGGCATGGATCGCTTTCAGAA
This sequence comes from Massilia sp. NBRC 108631, assembly GCF_059704565.1. NCBI lineage: Bacteria > Pseudomonadati > Pseudomonadota > Betaproteobacteria > Burkholderiales > Oxalobacteraceae > Massilia > Massilia sp. NBRC 108631. The sequence goes on along the minus strand of NZ_BAAKJE010000145.1, from coordinate 7,256 downwards.
GAAGGTATTGACGGCGTAGCGCACAGTATACGCATCGTCGGCCACCAGCAGCAGCGGCCATTTGTCGAAAGTGGTGCAGGGGTGCGAGATGCCGCAGCCGACCAGGTCGCCCACTTGCAGCGCCTTGCACAGCGCGTCGCCTTCGGGCAGGCGCAGGTACGCGTGCTGGTCGTTCATCTTTTCGACGCGGCAGCCGGGCGGCAGGTCGGTCGGTTCCGCCCTTGCGCCGTCCTGCGGCGCCGCATCGGGGCGGTGCGTGTAGAGCGGAATCGGCAGTTCCTGGTCGTATGACGCGTCGCGCTTGCCCATGCTGAGGATGGCCAGCGTGGGCTCCGGGCGCGAGGTCACCATGCTCCACACTTCCAGCGCCGGGCGCAGGCCGTCTGCGGCGTGTTCGCGCGCGGCGATGTCGTGCGTCAGGTCCTGGTAGGAGCCGTGGTCGTTGGTCAGGTAGCAGCCGCTGCGCAGCACCGGCAGCACCGGCCGCGACAGGCCAGCCAGCCCGGCAAAGCCGTGCGCCACCAGGTCGAAATAGGCCGAGCCGCCGGCCGACAGCAAGATCTGTTCGCCGCCGAACAGCTTCTTGCCGTCCGCCTGGCGCACCAGCGCGGCCAGCTGCGCCACGAAGGCGCGCACCGCTTCCACGCTGGCGGCGCGGTCGTGGCCCTGCAGCAGGCCTTCATAGCCCTCGATGCCGGCCAGTTGCAGGCCGGGGGCCTTGGCCACTTTCTGGGCCACCGCCATCGCTTCGGCCGGCGTGCGGCAACCGGCGCGCTTGCCGGGCAGGCCGAACTCCACCAGCAGCGGCAAGGGCCGCGCCAGCCTGGCTTCGGCCGCCGCGCGCGCCAGGCGCTGCACGCCTGCGTCGGAATCGACCAGCGCGTAAAACTGGAAGCCCGGGTCGTCCTTCATCAGCGCCAGCATGGCGCGGATGTCGGCCGGGGCCACCAGCTGGTTGGCCAGCAGCACGCGGCGCACGCCGAAACGGTAGGCCACCTGCACTTGCGCGGCGGTGGCCAGGGTCATGCCCCAGGCGCCGTTGGCCAGCTGGGCGCCGAACAGCTGCGGGCTCATGGTGGTCTTGCCGTGCGGCGCCAGCACCGCGCCGTAGCGCTCGCAGAAGCGCCTCATCCAGTCCAGGTTGTGCAACAGCGCCGATTCCTTCAGCAGCGCGACCGGGAAGCTGGTGTCGGCGCGCAGCACGTTCCAGCGCTGCACGGGGATGGCGCCCTGGCGCATCGGTTCAGTCAGCGGCAGGCCTTTTACGCCAGGCTGCAGCATCTGTTCGGCCAGGCTGTCGAGCGCCAGGCCGCCTTCGGGCAAATGTCGGTCCATGATGTTTCTCCTCTGCCGCATTGTCCTACGCCGCAGGGCAAAAAAAAAGCACCGCATGCGCGGTGCTTTCGTGGCTTGCTGCAGCCCGGTCTTAGGACATGTGCTGGCCGCCGTTGATGGCGATGTTGGCGCCGGTAACGAAAGCCGCTTCTTCAGACGACAGGTAGGCGACCAGGCCGGCCACTTCTTCCGGCTTGCCCAGGCGGGCCATCGGAATTTGCGGCAGGATTTTCGAATCCAGCACTTCCTGCGGGATCTCCGTCACCATCTTGGTGCCGATGTAGCCCGGCGAGATGGTGTTGACGGTGACGCCCTTGCGCGCCACTTCCAGCGCCAGCGCCTTGGTGAAACCGTGTACGCCGGCCTTGGCGGCCGAGTAGTTGGTCTGGCCGAAAGCGCCCTTCTGGCCGTTGACGGACGAGATGTTGATGATGCGGCCCCAGCCACGGTCCACCATGCCATCCGCTACCGGCTTGGTCATGTTGAACACGGAATCCAGGTTGGTGCTCATCACCGCGTCCCAGTTCAGCTTGTCCATCTTCTTGAAGGTCATGTCGCGCGTGATGCCGGCATTGTTGACCAGTACGTCAATCGGGCCGATATCCTTCGTGATGGCGGCGACGCAGGCTTGCGCCGAGTCGTAATCCGCCACGTCGCACGGGTAAGCCTTGAAGTCAAAGCCCATGTCGCGCGTCGTGGCCAGCCATTCGTCAACTTTCTTGTTGCTCGGGGAATATGTGGTCACGACCTTATAGCCCAGCGCGGCCAGCTTGATGCACACCGCTTCGCCCAGACCACCCATACCACCTGTTACCAATGCAATTCTTGCCATTTGTCATCCCCTCTTATTGTTTCGAACACTAAAAGAACTGAACTGCCTGTTGCTGCTACGGTACTGCCTGTTTCTTATGCGCGTTCGACTGCCAGCGCTACGCCCATGCCGCCGCCGATGCACAGCGAGGCCAGGCCCTTCTTGGCGTCGCGGCGCACCATTTCGTGCAGCAGGGTGACCAGGATGCGCGCGCCGGATGCGCCGATCGGGTGGCCGATGGCGATCGCGCCGCCGTTGACGTTGATCTTGCTGGTGTCCCAGCCCATTTCCTTGTTCACGGCCAGCGCCTGGGCGGCGAAGGCTTCGTTGATTTCCATCAGGTCCAGGTCGTCCGGGGTCCAGCCGGCCTTTTTCAGGCACAGCTTGGCGGCCGAGACCGGGCCCATGCCCATGTAGGCCGGATCGATACCGGACGAGGCGTAGGCTTTCACCTTGGCCAGCGGGGTCAGGCCCAGCTCGCGCGCCTGGCTGGCGCTCATCATGATGACGGCGGCGGCGCCGTCGTTCAGGCCGGAGGCGTTACCGGCAGTGACGCTGCCTTCCTTGTTGAAGGCGGGACGCAAGCCGGCCAGCGCTTCCAGCGTGGAGCCCGGCTTGATGTATTCGTCGGCGTCGAACACGATGGTGCCCTTCTTCTGCGCGATTTCCAGCGGAATGATCTCGTCCTTGAACTTGCCTTCCTTTTGCGCCGCCTCGGCCTTCAGCTGCGACTGCAGGGCGAACTCGTCCTGCGCTGCGCGCGAGATGTCGTATTTCTTCGCCACGTTCTCGGCTGTCACGCCCATGTGGTACTGGTTGTACACGTCCCACAGGCCGTCGACGATCATGGTGTCGGTCATCTTCACGTCGCCCATGCGGAAGCCGTCGCGCGAGCCGTTCAGCACGTGCGGCGCAGCGCTCATGTTTTCCTGGCCGCCGGCAATGATGATGCTGGCGTCGCCGCACTTGATGGCCTGGGTGGCCAGATGGGTGGCTTTCAGGCCCGAACCGCACACCTTGTTGATGGTGTAGGCAGGAATGCTGGTCGGCAGGCCGGCCTTGATGACAGCCTGGCGCGCCGGGTTCTGGCCGACGCCGGCGGTCAGCACCTGGCCGAGGATGGCCTCGCTGATCAGGTTGGCGTCCAGGCCGGTCTTGGCCAGCAGGCCCTTGATGACATGGGCGCCCAGTTCGGCTGCCGGGATCTTGGCCAGGCTGCCGCCGAATTTGCCAACTGCGGTGCGGCCGGCCGCTACGATAACTACATCATCCATTTGATTCTCCAGAGTTTCCAACCGAGTGGTCAGGTGATTAAGATTAGCGGTGCATTCATTTTAACGATTTGTTGGGCACGCGGTTGAATAACCCTTGTATTTGCTCGGTTGCTTCGACGAACAGCACGCCCGTGCCATTTAAGGCATTGCACATTTGACGGGAAAAGACCGTGGAGTTGGCGAGTGCCGCATTTACAAAATCCCGCTGCAATACGGCCAGATCGGAGACGCTGCGGAGATGGTCATCTATCAGGGATTGCGCTTGCGCATACTGTGCGTGGCTAAACATGAATTCCTTATATCGACGCGGTCCTGCGGTGGAAAAAATTCGATCTTAGCGCCTTCCCGGGGCGCGGGCTTTGACATTAATCAATGCTACGACAGCAATTTGATTCCATCCAAGGTGGCCGCGCACTGCTCACGTATCACATTAACGAAGTCGACGACATACGCTTTATCACGTAATGGTTCCGGTACGGAAACAAATAAGTCGCTCCATAAACCTTGCTCGCCAACCGGGCGGGCGCTGACATAATCATAATCAACATAATTTTTTATTGCCCAATTCGGTAAAGCCGCTAAACCACGGCGGCTAGCGACTAGCTGCAAAATAGCCACAGTCAATTCCGCAGTGCGTCGCTCGAAGGCAACATTGGCTGGGCGCAGCACTTCACGGATCAGGTCGATGCGCGTTTCCGGCACCGGATAGGTGATCAGCGTTTCGCCCTCGAAGTCGGCCGCGTGCAGGCGGCGCTGCGCCTGCAGCCGGTGCTTCTGCGCCATCACCACCAGGATCTCGAAGCGGAACAGCGGGAAGGTGGCGAAGTCGGCGCTGTAGTCCGAGCCGATCACCAGGTCGGCGCTGCCGGCGCGCAGCAGGTCGGCCGGTTCGCTGTGGAAGCCCGACACCAGGTCGATTTCCACGTCCGGCCAGCGCTTGCGGAACTCATCCATCACCGGCATCAGCCAGTCGAAGCAAGTGTGGCACTCCAGCGCCACCCGCAGCTGGCCCTGGTCGCCCTGCGACAGGCGCGCCACGTCGCGCTCGGCCTGCTCGATTTCCGGCAGCAGCGTGTCGGCCAGGCGCAGCAGGCGCGCGCCGGTGGCGGTGAAGCCGATCGGCACCGATTTCCGTTCGAACAGCGGGCTGCCATAGCGGTCTTCCAGCAATTTGATCTGGTGCGACAGGGCGGACTGGGTCAGGTTCAGCAGTTGCGCGGCGCGCACCAGGCTGCCGGCTGAACGCAGGGCGCTGAGGGTGCGGAGGTGACGGATTTCCAGCATGGCGGGCCTTGTGTTTATCTTTTGTATGAAATTCATTCAAGTTGAAACGCAAAATCTTTCGTTTTGATTATAAACGCGTTTGCCGCACACTTTACCTCACCAATATTTAATGCGGATGACAACTTTCATGAAACCAATTCAGACACATATCCCCGGCTTTCCACGCATCGGCGCGGCGCGCGAACTGAAGTTCGCGCTGGAAAAACACTGGCGCGGCGACAGCGGCGAAGCCGAACTGGAAGCCACCGCTGCGGCCCTGCGCGCGCGCCACTGGGCCCAGCAGCGCGACGCCGGGCTGGACCTGGTGTCGGTGGGCGACTTCGCCTTTTACGACCAGGTGGCCAACCATATCCAGCTGCTGGGCTGCGAGCCGGCCCGCTTCGGCTTCACCGCCGAGCAGAGCCAGCTGGCACGCTATTTCGCGATGGCGCGCGGCGTGTCGCACGGCCGGCATGAGCACCATGAAGGCTGCAGCCACCATCACCAGGACGCCCACGCGCTGGAAATGACCAAGTGGTTCGACACCAATTACCACTACCTGGTGCCGGAGTTCTCGCCGGAAACCGCATTTTCACTGGCGTGCGAGCGCCTGTTTGCGGAGGTGGCCGAAGCCCAGGCGCTGGGCCACGCGGTGAAGGCCGTGCTGATCGGGCCGCTGACCTTCCTGTGGCTGGGCAAGGAGCGCGCGGCCGGTTTCGACCGCTTGAGCCTGCTGGAAAAACTGCTGCCGGTGTACGGCGCGGTGCTGGACCGCCTGAAGCGGCAAGGCGTGCACTGGGTCCAGGTCGACGAACCCATCCTCGGCCTGGACCTGCCCCCTGCATGGCGCAACGCGTTCGAGCACACGTACTGGCAACTGGCCCAGGTGGGCGTGCCGCTGCTGCTGGCGACCTACTTCTCGCCGCTGGAGGAAAACGTGAGCCTGGCCTGCCGCCTGCCGGTGGCCGGCCTGCACGTGGACGGCGTGCGCGCCGCGCATGAGCTGACCAGCGTGGCCGACTGGCTGCCGGTGCACAAGGTGCTGTCGGTGGGCATCGTGGACGGGCGCAACATCTGGCGCACCGATCTCGACCTGGCGCTGGCGCAGCTGGCGCCCATCGCCGCCAAGCGCGGCGGCAAGCTGTGGCTGTCCACCTCGTGCTCGCTGCTGCACACGCCGTTCAGCCTGGAGCCGGAAACCGCGCTGGACCCCGAGATCAAGAACTGGCTGGCCTTTGCCGGCGAAAAGCTGGGCGAACTGGCGCTGCTGAAAGCCGCGCTGCTGCGCACCGGCGCCGATGACGCGCAAGGTGCAGGCCTGGCGGCCTTCGGCAGCGCCGCCGACAGCGCCGCCTTCGACGCCGCCTGGAGCGCGGCCCGCGCCGCGTGCGCCAGCCGCCGCGCCAGCCCGCGCGTGCATAACCCGGCGCTCGCCGCGCGCATCGCCGCGCTGCCGCAGGACGCCGACCGCCGCGCCTCGCCCTTCCCTGCCCGCCAGGCGCTGCAGCGCGCGCGCTTCCAGCTGCCGTCCTTTCCCACCACCACCATCGGCTCCTTCCCGCAAACGCACGCCATCCGCTCGGCGCGCGCCAGCTTCAAGCGCGGCGAGATCGGCGCGGCGGCCTACCGGCAAAGCATGCGCGAGGAAATCGCCTACGCCATCGCGCGCCAGGAGGAGCTGGGCCTGGACGTGCTGGTGCACGGCGAAGCGGAGCGCAACGACATGGTGGAATACTTCGGCGAGCAGCTGGACGGCTTCACCTTCACGCAGCTGGGCTGGGTGCAATCCTACGGCTCGCGCTGCGTGAAACCGCCAGTAATCTACGGCGACGTGGCGCGCCCGCGAGCCATGACGGTGGACTGGGCCGTGCACGCGCAGTCGCTGACCGGCAAACCGGTGAAAGGCATGCTCACCGGCCCGGTCACCATCCTGCAGTGGTCGTTCGTGCGCGACGACCAGCCGCGCGCGCAGACCACGCTGCAGATCGCGCTGGCCATCCGCGACGAGGTGGCCGACCTGGAGCAGGCCGGCATCGGCATCATCCAGATCGACGAGCCGGCCGTGCGCGAAGGCTTGCCGCTGCGCCGCAGCCGCTGGGGCGAATACCTGGACTGGGCCACGCGCGCCTTCCGCGTGTCGGCCAGCGTGGCCGCGGACGCGACCCAGATCCATACCCATATGTGCTACGCCGAGTTCAACGACATCCTGCCGCAGATCGCCGCCATGGATGCGGACGTGATCACGATAGAAACCAGCCGCTCGGCCATGGAGCTGCTGACCGGCTTCGGCGCCTTCCGCTACCCGAACGAGATCGGCCCGGGCGTGTACGACATCCACTCGCCGCGCGTGCCGGACACGGCGGAGATGGTGCGCCTGCTGAAGAAGGCCAGCGCCGTGATCCCGGCGGCGCAGCTATGGGTCAACCCGGATTGCGGCCTGAAAACGCGCGGCTGGCCGGAAACCGAGAGCGCGCTGCGCAATATGGTGGCGGCGGCGCGCGAACTGCGCGCGGCGTAGGACGCCGTCCCCTTCCCCCGGCGGCGCTGGCCGCTCCCGCCGCGGGAGTGGCCAG
>NZ_BAAKJE010000144.1:0-648 GCF_059704565.1 Massilia sp. NBRC 108631 | reverse complement strand
CCGCGCGCCACGGCGGTGGTCACCGCCGCGATGTTGCGCACCTGGCCCGTCAGGTTCGATGCCATGAAGTTCACGTTGTCGGTCAAGTCCTTCCAGGTGCCGCCCACGCCGGGCACGTAGGCCTGGCCGCCCAGCTTGCCCTCGGTGCCCACTTCCCGCGCCACGCGCGTTACTTCCGAGGCGAAGGAGGACAATTGGTCCACCATCACGTTGATGGTGTTTTTCAGTTCCAGGATTTCGCCCTTCACGTCCACCGTGATCTTTTTCGACAGGTCGCCGTTCGCCACGGCGGTGGTCACTTCCGCGATATTCCGTACCTGGCCGGTCAGGTTACCCGCCATCGAGTTCACGCCGTCGGTCAAGTCCTTCCAGGTCCCGGCCACGCCGGGCACGTTGGCCTGGCCGCCCAGCTTGCCCTCGGTGCCGACTTCCCTGGCCACCCGCGTTACCTCGGAGGCGAAGGAGTTCAGCTGGTCCACCATCACGTTGATGGTGTTTTTCAGTTCCAGGATCTCTCCCTTCACGTCCACCGTGATCTTTTTCGACAAGTCGCCGTTGGCCACGGCGGTGGTCACGTCCGCGATGTTGCGCACCTGGCCGGTCAGGTTACCCGCCATGGAGTTTACCGAGTCGGTCAAGTCCTTCCAG
>NZ_BAAKJE010000143.1:0-46084 GCF_059704565.1 Massilia sp. NBRC 108631 | reverse complement strand
CGCGCAGCGTATCCGGTATCACGCCGGACACGCTGTTCCCCTGCACGATGACGCTATAGCCGGTCGGCGAAGCGGGCACCCGGATGGCCCGCGAGCAGCCGGCGCTGGCCGGCTGCGGCAGCAGCGTAGCGGCCACCAGGGCCAGGATGGGCAAGGACATTTGCATCCGCCCATTCTACCTGCGGTAGCGTTTTGCCAAGAAGGACGAAGAGGGGCTTGGCAAAACGAATTTTGGTTTGTATAATTGCGGGCTCTTGGCCTGGTAGCTCAGTTGGTAGAGCAGAGGATTGAAAATCCTTGTGTCGGTGGTTCGATTCCGCCCCGGGCCACCAAGAACATATTCGACGCACGCCCACTCACGCAAGTGGGCGTTGTCGTTTCTGGCGTTCGTGCCATTCGAGGCAGTGCGCCGGCAAGAAAAATTCGCCGCGGGATGCCGAACTGCGCTATGGTGATGTTTTCATATTGCAACTTTTCGCATGAATGCTATCCTTCGCACCCTGGCAGTGGCCGCTTGCGTTGCAGTGCCGCTGGACGTCGCCGCCGCCGAGACCGGGGCCACGGCGCCGATTCCGCTCTCCACCTTCTTCAAGAAATCGGCCACCACCGGCGCCGCCCTGTCGCCCAACGGCCGCTTTGTCGCGCTGCGCATGCTGTCGGCGCATGGGCGCACGATGCTGACGGTGTTCGACGTGGCCACGCGCAAATCGCAGGCGATCGCCAACTTCCGCAATGCCGACATCGACATGTTCTCCTGGCTCAGCGACGAACGCCTGGTCTTCACCCTGGTCAACGTCGACCATGAAGGCGACGCCGGCAGGCCTGGCGCATACGCGGTCAACCGCGATGGCAAGGAGCGCATTTCCCTGACCGAGATCCTGGTAGCCAAGCGATCGTTCGCCGACAGCGATCCGGTCAATCACGATTATCCGACCCAGTTCTCCCGCCGTGGCTTCCCGCTCAGAAAAGGGGAAACCCTTGACGCCATCGAACATGATGGCGACGATGAAGCGTCGCTGGTAAGGCTCAACAGCCGCAATGCCCGCCGGTTCCCGGTCCGGGCGCCAAGCGGCACATACAACTGGCTGACCGATGCCGATGGCAATCTGCGCGTCGCCACCGCCAAGCGCGGTGGCCGCGTGCTCAACCTCTATCACGACAACGGCGACTGGCGCCAGCTCGACAGCCGCGACGCGCAGGCCGAATCCAGCTTCGATCCGCTGCTGTACGTGGACGGCGTGCTGTATGTCCGCTCGCGCAACGGCGGCGATGAAGCGCAGGTCTACCGCTACGACCTGGTGCACAACGCCATCGCGGCCAAGCCGCTGATCACCGCCCCCGGCTTCGACACGGACGGCTATTTCATCATCAGCGACAAGCAGATGCTGGGCTTCCGCTTCACCACCGACGCCGAGGTCACCGTCTGGTTCGACCAGCGGATGAAAGCGCTCCAGCAGGAGGTCGACCAGATCCTCCCCGGCATGGTGAACAACCTGTCGCGCGGCATTGCCAGCGAGACGCCCTATGTGCTGGTCGACGCGTATGCCGACGTGCGCAGCCACGCCTACATCCTCTACAACACTGAAACCAAGGAGCGCACGCTGCTGGGCCAATCCAAGCCGGACGTCGCCGCGGACCAGATGGCGCAGATGACGATGGTGCGCTACAAGGCGCGCGACGGCTTGCAGGTTCCCGCCTTCCTGACGCTGCCGAATACTGCCCAGCAGAAGAAGCTGCCCACGGTGGTGCTGCTCGGACCGGACGAAGAGCGCCGCAGCGCCAAGTGGGAGTGGAACGCCGAGGTGCAATTCCTCGCGTCGCGCGGCTATGCTGTACTGCAGCCCGAGCCGCGCGGCACCAAGGGCTACGGCAGCAAGCATTTCCAGGCGGGCGCGGGCCAGGCCGGGCGCGCGGCGCAGAACGACATCGCCGACGCCGTCAAATGGGCCGTGGCGGAGGGCCATACCGATCCGGCGCGCGTATGCATCGCGGGCACCGGCTACGGCGGCTACGCTGCCATGATGGCCTTGCTCAAACATGCGGACAGCTTCAAGTGCGGCATCAGCTGGTCCGGCATGACGGCGTACCGGAACAATCCGGACGACGCCGGCTTGAAGGACATCAAGCGGCCGGTGCTGCTAGCGTACGGCACCGGGGACGAGGCCGTCAGCTACAAGCAGGGGCTGGCGTTCTACCAGGCGCTCAAGGCCGGCAACCCGCAGGCCGAATGGCTGGAATACGCCCCGGCCGTCGAGGACTGGACGACGCAGAAGAACCGCATCGACCTGTGGCGCAATATCGAAAGCTTCCTGGCCAGGCACATCGGCGCCCAGTGACGCGTTAGCGCCGCGCCGGTATGGCATCAGCAGCGGCTGCCGCCGGTGCGGGAGAACAGCCGCCGCACCAGGTGGCCCTTCCACATCCACAATCCCATCAGCACGATGGCCGGGAAGAAGCCGTAGCGGATGGAGCCGGCGTAGCTGTGCAGCTGGTCAATCGGCCCGTAGATGTAGCCGGCGACCGGGATCGCCAGCAAGGCGTGGGTCCAGCGCAGCAGCGCGCGTTTGGTGGATTCGCCCATCATGCCGCCTCCTTCGCCACAAGCTGCTCCAGCTGCTTGAAGAAGTTCTGCCAGCCGTACTGGGCGCCCTGGTAGGCCTGCTCCTGGTCCAGCCGGAAGCCGGCTTGCTCCATCCTCAGGAGCGTGCCGCTGCCGGTGGCGTCCAGCGTCCAGGTGACCACCGTCTCCACGCCATAGGCAGACCAGGTGTAGGACAGCGTCTTCTGCGGCTCCACTTCCTCCACCTGGCACTCGACCGAGCCCCAGTCCGCGTTGAACTGGAACTTGTGGCCGGCCACCGGCTGGAAGTCGCTCTTCATCAGCCAGGCTTCGATCAGGTGCGGCTGGGTGAGCGCACGCCAGAGCTTTTCCGGTGGATGCGGAAACTCGCGTTCGACAACGACGGTACGGAGTTGTTGGGCAGCTTGGTTCATTATTGGTCCATCCTCTTTAAAAGGTCATCGAGATCGTCGAACCGGCTTTCCCAGAAGCGCGTCATCTGGTTGGTCCAGTCCTGCAGCGGAGCCAGCGCGTTGAGTTGCGCGCTGTAGTGGGTCTGGCGGCCCTGGTGCCGGTCCAGCACCAGGCCGGCCTGCTTCAATACCGCCAGGTGTTTGGAAACGGCCGGCTGCGAAATCTGCGCGTGCGCGGTCAGCCCGCCAACGGTCTGCTCGCCGCCGCTGCACAGCTGTTCAAAAATGGCCCGCCGGGTGGGATCGGAAAGTGCCCGGAAGAGCGCGTCGCGTGGGGTAGTCATCAGAATTCATAGCCAGTTAGTTATGGATTAACTATAGCCATGCGGTTATGGGTTGTCAAGCACGCGGGATGCCAAATTCGATATGGCGTAGGACAAATTTGTGATTAGACTGCCAGCTCGGTGCGGCCTACCATCGAGCCACCGCCCTTTCCAAGAGAATAAGAATGAAGAGACTACTTACCGCCCTGAGCCTTGCGGCCAGTGCGCCGCTGTGCCTGGCCGCCACGCCCTCCCCGGCCTCGGCGCCGGTCCGGCTGACCGTCGATGCGGCCCAGGTGAAGGGGCCGATGACTCCGATCTGGGCCTGGTTCGGGTACGACGAGCCCAACTACACTACCGCCCCCAACGGCAAGAAGCTGCTCAGCGATATCGCCGCCCTGAGCCCGGTGCCGGTCTACGTGCGCGCGCACAACCTGATGACCTCCGGCGACGGCAGCTACGCGCTGAAGTGGGGCTCGACCGGCATGTACAGCGAGGACAAGGACGGCAAGCCGATCTACAACTGGACCATCGTCGACCAGATCTTCGACACCTATGTCGAACGCAAGATGAAGCCGCTGGCGCAGATCGGCTTCATGCCGGAAGCGCTGTCGCAGCGTCCGCAGCCCTACCAGCACCGCTGGAAGCCGGGCACGCCTTACCAGGAAATCATGACCGGCTGGGCCACCCCGCCCAAGGACTACGACAAGTGGGCCGAGCTGATCTACCAGTGGGTCAAGCACTGCGTGGCGCGCTACGGGCAGCAGGAGGTGGAGAGCTGGTACTGGGAAGTGTGGAACGAGCCGGACGGCCACTATCTGATTGCGCCGGACCCCAAGCTGGAATACTTCAAGATGTACGACTACGCGGCCGACGCCGTCAAGCGCGCGCTGCCGACGGCGCGCATGGGCGGCCCGCACACGGCCGGCGCGGGGCGCTTCATGGACGATTTCCTGCAGCACGCGCTGTACGGCAAGAACTTCAAGACCGGCAAGACCGGCTCGCCGCTGGACTTCGTGGCCTTCCACGCCAAGGGCTCGCCCAAGGTGGCCGACGGCGTGGTGCAGATGGGCATGGGCATCCATTTCAAGCGCCTCGACTCCGGCTTCGCGCTGGTGGAAAAGTATCCCGAGCTGAAGGGCGTGCCGGTCATCATCGGCGAGTCGGATCCGGAAGGCTGCGCCGCCTGCGGCATGCAGACCAACCCGGAAAACGCTTACCGCAACGGCACCCTGTACTCGAGCTATACGGCAGCTTCCATCGCGCGCGAATTCGACCTGGCTGCGCGGCGCGGCGTCAACCTGATCGGCGCGGTGAACTGGTCGTTCGAGTTCGAGGACCAGCCGTGGTTCGCCGGCTTCCGCGACCTGGCCACCAACGGCGTGAACAAGCCGGTGCTGAACGTGTTCCGCATGTTCGGCATGATGCGCGGCGAGCGCGTGGCGGTGGGCGGCGACCAGGCCTACGACACGGCCGGCATCATGGCCAATGGTGTACGCGGCGCGCGCACCGACATCAATGCGCTGGCCAGCAAGGACCGGCGCAGCATTGCCGTCATGGTCTGGAACTACCATGACGACGACGTCATCGACGCCGGCTCGCCGGTGGAGCTGCGCATCGCCGGCATACCGGCCAGGCAGGTGCAGCTGCGCCACTACCGCATCGACCAGGACAACAGCAATTCCTACAGCGCCTGGAAGCGCATGGGATCGCCGGTCAGTCCAACCGCCGCGCAACTTGCCGAACTGCAGAAGGCCAGCGAACTGGCGCAGCTGGGCACGGCCGAAACACTGCAGACGCCGGACGGCAAGGCGACGCTCAAGATGCAGTTGCCGCGCCAGGCGGTGTCGCTGCTTACCCTTAGCTACTAGCGCTGGATCACCTGCGGCGCGCGGCTATACTGAAAAGGGCGGACACCGCGTTCGCCCTTTCCAGTGAAGGAGTTGATCATGACGCGCAAATTCATCGACTGCCGTGAGTTCCCGAGCGATACGCATTGCTCGGTTGCGATATCGGCCGACAGCGAGGAAGAGCTTTTGCAAGTTGCTGCGGAGCATGCAGTCTCGGTGCACGGCCATAGCGACACACCGGAACTGCGCGCGCAGCTGCGCCAGTTGTTCAGGGACGGCACGCCGCCGGAACACCAGCCCATGCCGGCGCAGCCCGCCGCGCCCGACGCCACGGCATCGCGCCCGCATTGAGCGCGGCTGCACGGGCAATCAGCGCTTGACGATCACCACCTCCAGATACTCGCCGGGCACGATCAGCGAGGCGGCGCCGGCCGTGTTGCATCGTTCGAGCAAGGCGGTCAGGTCGCGTTCCAGCGCCTGGGCGCCGGCCTCGTCGAGCGCGGCGAAGGCCTTGTGCACCGGACCGTAGAAATCGCGGAACATTTGCAGCCAGTGCGCGGCGGAAGCGTAGCGGAAGTTGAACACCTTGCGCTGTGCCTGGATGCTGGCCGCCTGCGCGCCGAACAACTCGTTCAGATAGCCCTCGGTGCCCCACATGGCCGGCGACTTCAGGCCGGCCGGCGGCGGCACGTGCTGCCCTATGGTCTTGAACAGTTGGCCGATGAAGCCTTCCGGCGTCCAGTTGGCCATGCCGATGCGGCCACCCGGCCGCAGCACGCGCAGCATCTCGCTGGAGGACTGCGCATGGTTGGGCGCAAACATGATGCCGAAAGTCGATAGCGCCGCGTCGAAGCTGGCGTCGCCGAACGGCAAGGCCTCGGCGTCGGCCACCTGGAATTCCACCGCCAGCCCCTCGGCGGCGGCGCGGGCGCGCCCTTTTTCCAGCAGCGCCGGCACATAGTCGGTGGAGGTCACTTTCGCAAAACGGTGCGCGGCGGCCAGCGTGGCGTTGCCGTTCCCCGCCGCGATATCGATTACCTGCTGTCCGGCGCGGATGTCGGCCGCCTCGGCCAGCGACTCGCCCACCATCTGCAGCGTCACGCCGATGACGGCGAAGTCGCCGCTGGCCCACGTTCCCTGCTGGCGCACCTTGATCGCCGCATAGTCTGGCTCGCTCATGATAGTCCCCTAGGTTAAAGAGGAAGCATAGTTGGCAAAACAGGATTTGCAAGCCGGTTCCAGGCAATGCGGCCCCTGCCTTAAAAGCCGCTTAAGCGGCCGGATTTCGTTTGGGAATTCAAGCGAACGGGTCTAATGTCTACGCAACAGGCAGCACCAATCCCAGCGGCTGCCTGGGCAAACGTAGTGCATTTATAACGTCATACCGATGACACGGCCCAGGAAGAGTTCGTATGCTAATTTCATTCAAATCCAAATCCTCCCCGGAGGTCTTGATGTACCAGGAACACGCCGAGCGCATTCTGCGGCTGCTGCACAAGAGCCCGCAGCGCGGCGTGATCACGGCGGCCGAAGCGAGCGAGGCACTGGCGCTGCTGGAGCAGGAGGTGGCCTACACCCGGCAGCACCCGGACCAGGACGTCGAACATGACGCCCATACGCCCGAGCAGGAACAAGGCGAGAGCACGGAACACGCGCTGCTGCAGCGGGTGAGCTTTTCCGCCCGCTCCTATCCGCTGCTGGAAATGCTGCGCTCGGCCAGCCGGGAAAACGAATACATCATGTGGGGGGTGTGAGGCGCGGCCAGCCGTCGCCGGAGCGCCCGATCCGGGCGCTCATCCTCAATAGGCGAAAAAGCATTTCATAGTGTGAAACACGCGCAAAAAAACCCCAGTGGAATTCATCTCATTTTTTGAAAGTTTGTTTCGCATCCTGAAATACGCAACTCAACACATTGAATTTAAACAAAAAAAATCTAGTTATATGTCTTATATAAGACTCTGGTGCGCCGCAATAAAAAGGCCTACTATTAATGCATGCGGTTTCACTTTCTTGCATTACTACCTAGGAGATTCACATGTCCAAGTACCAAGACGACATCAACGCCATCGGCGCCCTGAAAGAACAGCAAGGCAGCGCCTGGAACGCGATCAACCCGGAATCGGCCGCCCGCATGCGCGCCCAGAACAAGTTCAAGACCGGCCTGGACATCGCCAAGTACACCGCCAAGATCATGCGCGCCGACATGGCCGCCTATGACGCCGATCCGTCGAAGTACACGCAATCGCTGGGCTGCTGGCACGGTTTCATCGGCCAGCAAAAAATGATCTCCATCAAGAAGCACTTCAACAGCACCGACCGCCGCTACCTCTACCTGTCGGGCTGGATGGTTGCCGCGCTGCGCTCCGAGTTCGGCCCGCTGCCGGACCAGTCGATGCATGAGAAAACCGCCGTCTCGGCACTGATCAAGGAGCTGTACACCTTCCTGCGCCAGGCCGATGCACGCGAACTGGGCGGCCTGTTCCGCCAGCTGGACGCCGCCGAAGGCCCTGCCAAGGCCGCCATCCAGGAACAGATCGACAACCACGTGACCCACGTGGTGCCTATCATCGCCGACATCGACGCCGGTTTCGGCAACGCCGAAGCGACCTACCTGCTGGCCAAGCAGTTCATCGAAGCGGGCGCCTGCTGCATCCAGGTGGAGAACCAGGTGTCGGACGAGAAGCAGTGCGGCCACCAGGACGGCAAGGTCACCGTGCCGCACGAGGACTTCCTGGCCAAGATCCGCGCCATCCGCTACGCCTTCCTGGAACTGGGCGTGGACGACGGCATCATCGTGGCCCGCACCGACTCGCTGGGCGCCGGCCTGACCAAGCAGATCGCCGTGACCAAGCAGCCGGGCGACCTGGGCGACCAGTACAACTCCTTCCTCGATTGCGAAGAAGTGTCGGCCGACGCGCTGGGCAACGGCGACGTGATCATCAAGCGCGACGGCAAGCTGCTGCGTCCGAAGCGCCTGCCAAGCAACCTGTTCCAGTTCCGCGCCGGCACCGGCGAAGCGCGCTGCGTACTTGACAGCATCACCTCGCTGCAGAACGGCGCCGACCTGCTGTGGATTGAAACCGAAAAACCGCATATCGCCCAGATCGGCGGCATGGTCAGCGAAATCCGCAAGGTCATCCCGAACGCCAAGCTGGTGTACAACAACAGCCCGTCGTTCAACTGGACCCTGAACTTCCGCCAGCAGGTGTACGACGCGATGAAGGAAGCAGGCAAGGACGTGTCGGCCTACGAACGCAGCAAGCTGATGAGCGTGGAATACGACAGCACCGAACTGGCCGCCGCCGCCGACGAGAAGATCCGCACCTTCCAGGCCGACGCAGCCCGCGAAGCCGGCATCTTCCACCACCTGATCACGCTGCCGACCTACCACACCGCCGCGCTGTCGACCGACAACCTGGCCAAGGAATACTTCGGCGAGCAAGGCATGCTGGGCTACGTGGCCGGCGTGCAGCGCAAGGAAATCCGCCAGGGCATCGCCTGCGTCAAGCACCAGAACATGTCCGGCTCGGACATCGGCGATGACCACAAGGATTACTTCAGCGGTGAAGCGGCCCTGAAAGCGGCCGGTAAGGACAACACCATGAACCAGTTCTAAGCCGCAGCCAGTTTTAGTTTTACCCTCGCCCACAAGGCAAACGGTCGCAAGCCCCCGCGCTGTATCCAGCGCGGGGGCTTGTTCATTTCGGGGCTGCTTATTTCGGCCGGAACTGCTTGCGGTAAGCGGCCGGCGACAGCGCGAAAGCGGCCGTGAATTGCTGGCGCAGCGAGACGGTGGAGCCGAAGCCGGCGATTTCGGCGATGCGGTCGATGGCCTGGTCGCTGGTTTCCAGCAGGCGCTGGGCGGCGGCCAGGCGGTGGTTCAGCAGCCACTGGCTGACGGTGGCGCCGGTCTTGGCCTTGAAGCGGCGCGTGAAATTGCGCCGGCTCATGGCGGCGCGCTCGGCCAGCAGGTCCAGGCACAGCGGCTGGTCCAGGTGGGCCAGCGCCCACGCCAGCACGGCGCCCAGCTGGTCGCCATGGTCGGCCTTGGGCAGCGGCTGCTCGATGTACTGGGCCTGGCCGCCGTCACGGTGCGGCGCCACCACCATGCGGCGCGCCACGCGGTTGGCCACGTCGGCGCCGTGGTCGCAGCGCAGCAGGTGCAGGCAGCAGTCGATGGCCGCGGCGGTGCCGGCGGATGTGAGGATGTCGCCGTCGTCCACGTACAGCACTTTCTGGTCCAGCTTGACCTTGGGGTATTTGCGGGCGAAGTCCTCGCTCCATACCCAGTGGGTGGATGCGGCGCGGCCGTCCAGCAGGCCGGCTTCGGCCAGCACGAAAGCGCCCAGGCACAGGCCCACCACCCTGGCG
The DNA here is from genome assembly GCF_059704565.1 of Massilia sp. NBRC 108631. Classification (NCBI taxonomy): domain Bacteria; kingdom Pseudomonadati; phylum Pseudomonadota; class Betaproteobacteria; order Burkholderiales; family Oxalobacteraceae; genus Massilia; species Massilia sp. NBRC 108631. Next base: position 36,567 of record NZ_BAAKJE010000143.1, on the reverse strand, counting down.
CCGCGTGCGTGCGCCACGCGCAAGGCTTGCAGCAAGGCTTCCGACGGGCGTTCATCGGGATCGCGCCAGGCCGGCACGATGACGGTGTCGGCGCGCGCCAGCGCGGACAGGCCGTGCGGCACGTCGATGCTGAAGCCGGACATGGTGGGAATCAGGCCGGCCTGCTCGCCGCAGATCAGCAGTTCGTAGCGCGGTCCGCCCAGGCGGGCCAGGTCGTCGCCGAACACCATGCAGGGCACGGACAGGTGGAAGGGGCTGATGCCTTCGAAGGCAACGATGGCGACGCTGTGGCCGGCGGCTAAAGTGGATACAGGCATGGCCCGATCCTATCACATGTTGTCCTGCGGGACACTTTCGCGGCGCACGCCGCGGCGCGATACTGATCCCACTGCACAACCAACCAGGAGATCACATGAACCATCCCACCATCCGCACCATGGCCGGCGCCAGCGCCCCGCAAAGCATCGAAGCCAACAGCACCGCGCTGCTGGTGATCGATTTTCAGAATGAGTATTTCGGCGGCAGGATGCCGATCCCGGACGGCCTGGCCGCCCTGCGCAACACGCAGCGCCTGGTGGCGCACGCGGACCGCGCCGGCATGCCGGTGTTCCATATCCAGCATGTGACGCCGGCCGGCAGCCCTATCTTTGCGGAGGATGGCGACACGGTGCGGTTCCACAGCGAGTTGCAGCCCGCGCCGCACCATGCGGTGGTGAAGAAGTCGCAAGTGAGCGCCTTCCAGGGCACGGACCTGGACCAGCGCCTGAAGGCGGCCGGCGTGAAGACGCTGATCGTGTCGGGCCTGATGACCCATATGTGCGTGACCGGCGCCGCGCGCGACGCGGTGCCGCTGGGCTACGCCGTGATCGTGCCGGACGACGCCTGCGCCACGCGCGACCTGGACGGCCCGGGCGGCGCGCTGCCGCATGCAGTGCTGCACCGCGCCGCGCTGGCGGCCATCTCGGATGCTTTCGGCCCCGTCATGAGCACCGGGCAGGTGCTGGAGCTGCCGGTGCGTTAAGCTGCCTGCTTCAGGCTTACCACATCAAGTCGTCGGGAATCTTGAAGGCCGCGTACGGATCGTCCTCGTCGACTTCGGTGGTGGTCTGCTTCACGCGCACCACGAGGGACTCGTCGCGCTCGGCGATCTTGTCGGCGATCACGCGCGGCACCAGTTCCACCGCGCCGTTCAGGCACACGATCACCAGGCGGCCGGCGATCAGGTGGGCCTGCACTTCCGGCGACACGTAGATGCGCTCGATCTTGGTGCCGTGCGTGAAGTTGTAGGCCACGTCGCCCTTGCCCTTGTTCTGGCGGTTCTGCTGCACCATCTGCGCGATCTGCGCCTGGATCGCCTTCTGGGCGGCGGCCGCGTCGCGCTGGGCGTTCAACTCGCGAGCGCGCTCGGCTTGCTTGCGCTGCATTTCCTGCGCCGCCAGCCGTGCCTCGTCCACACTTTCGGTGCCGGTGCGGCGCTCTTCCTTCTTCTGCTTGCTCTTGTCCTGCTGGACTACCTTGACCTTCTTTTTATCGACCAGGCCGGCCTTGAGCAGTTGATCTGCCAACGAAACCATATTCATTACTCCCTACGAAAGACGCTAGCATAGCAAACCTTGGCGCCGTCCTTGACTTCCGGTTTGCTAGCACTAGGCTGAACACACCGGCTCTCTGCGGCACGACCATCCGCGACTGCTGTTGGACTGCCGGCTTATCAGGAGGCATGTCATGGGTATACAGGAAAACAAAAAGCTGGTGATGGACGGCTATCGCCTGTTCCAAACCGGGGATATCCGCAACCTGCTGGACCGCTACCACGACGATGCGGAGTGGATCGGGCCCGATTCGGAGTTTGTACCGTTCGCCGGCCGCTTCCACGGCAAGGCGGAGATTGCGCAGTTCTTCCAGAAGCTGGACCAGGCCGTGAAATCGGTCCGTTTCGAACCCAAACAGTTCATCGCCGAGGGCGACATGGTGGTGGTGACCGGCGAATCGACCTGGCTGGCCAGGCAGACCGGGCTCACCTATGACAGCCCCTGGGTCCACGTCTTTACCCTGCGCGAGGGCAAGGTAGAGCGCTTCCAATCCTATTACGACACCGCTGCCAGCGAGCGCGCGCTGCATGTCGGACAACCGGGCCAGGCCGCGAGCGCGGCCCAGTTGCATCACTAAACTATTGCTTCCGCCGAATATTGGTATTACATTGGTATTTTCAGATATTCGGAGGAAGCATGCAGCGCACAGCCCTGGCCGCCCTGGCCCTGGCGGCATTTTTGCCGCAGGCACAAGCACAGACGCAGGCCAGCCAGCCCTGGCCTGTCGCCAGCACCAGTCCGCAGCACGAGGACTATGGCGACCTGAAGCCCTTTGCAGAAGCCATCGGCCATGCCCGCATCGTCGCGCTGGGCGAACAGACCCATGGCGGGCGCGAAGAGTACCTTCTGAAAACGCGCCTGCTCAAATTCCTGCACGAGAAAATGGGCTTCGACGTGCTGCTGCTCGAGAGCGGCTTTTACGACATGGCGCGCCTGGCCGAACGCGTGGAGCGCGGCGAGAAGCTGGACGACATCGCGCCCGGCAATGTGTTCTTCATGTACGCCAACACCAGCGAAGGACGCGGCATGCTGCAGTACTTCGACCGCCAGCGGGCGCAGGGCAAGCCGATGGCGCTGGGCGGCATCGACAGCCAGCACACCGGCGAGACCAGCAAGAAGGAGTTGCTGCCACGCCTGCAGGCCTATCTGAAGACAGCCGCGCCGGCGCTGGCCGAAGGCGAAGCATGGCAGCGCTATTTGCAAGCAGCCCAGCCGCTGCTGGAGATGCAGCGCACGCCGCCGCCCGCCGAGGCGCGGGCAGCCTTCCGCCAACACGCCGCCGCGCTGCGCACTGCCCTGTGCCAGGCAGCACCTCCGGGCGCCGGCATGGGCGCGGCGGGCAGCGTGTTTAGCGGCCCGGCGTTCTGGTGCCAAGCCGTAAAGAGCGTGGACGCGCAAGCGGCCAGCTACTGGAGCGCGGACCACGACTACCAGCGCGACAACCAGATGGGCGACAACGCCATCTGGCTGGCGGACCGGCTCTACCCGGGCCGCAAGGTGGTGATCTGGGCGCACACGGTGCACACCGCGCGCGGCTTTCAGCGCACGCCGGTGAACCTGCAAGCGGGGGAAGTGATGCACCGCCACTGGGGCGCCGACTACAAGATCGTGCAGTTCAGCGGCGCCGGCGGCCGGATCCTGGACTTCGTGAGCAACCGTCCGCTGGCCCTGCCCGCCATACCGCCGGACAGCCTGGAAGCCAGCCTGGCCAAGCAGCCGCACGCCCTGCTCGGCCTGACCGCCGCCGCCCTGCCGCAGCCGCAGCAACCGCAGCCCCAGTTCAGCTACGAATACGAACTGCAGCGCGGCGGCCGGCTGGGCGTAAACTGGGACGTGCTGTTCTTCATCCGCCAGGTCACCCCCGTCAGCATGGCGCGCTAGACCCGCTCGATTCCTCTCAGTACTTGTACGTCAGCCCCAGCACGAAAGTGCGGCCGGAGTGGACGTACAGCAGCGTGTCGTTGCGCTGCAGGTCGCGGCCGTAGCGCAGCGGGGTATCGGTCAGGTTCTGGCCTTCCAGGCTCACGCGCAGCTTCGGCGTGAGGTTGTAGGACAGGCTGAAGTCGACACTGGTGGAGCCGTCCACCACCGTAAAGTCGTGCCCGGCCACGTCGCCCAGCACGTTCAGCAGGTAGGACGAGCGGTGCGCCGCCGAGACCCGCGCGCTGAACTTCGGATCTTCGTAGAACAGCGTGATGTTGTGCGCGTTCGGCGACAGGCCGGTGAAGTTGGCGGTCTTGCTGAGCAGCTCGTTGGCCGGCGTGTTCGGATTGTCCACCCGCGTCACGTAGGTGATCTTGGAATCGACGTGGGTGTAGTTGGCCAGCAGGCCGAAGTTGCTCCACACTCCCGGCAGGAAGCTGAACGGCGCCTGCAGGTTCACTTCGAAGCCGTTCAGCGGGCCGCCCGGCGTGTTGACCTTGCGGCCCACCGTCACCACGGTGTCCGGCAGCGTCGGGCAGGCCGGCGTGCCGCCGGTGATGCTGCAGCCGCCGCCGATCAGCACCGAATCGGGCAGGCCCAGCGAGGAGAACACGGCGCGCTCGGACACGCCCTGGATGAAGGTGTTGATCTCCTTGCGGAAGTAGCCCACCGACACCAGCGCATTCTTGGCGTAGTACCACTCGGCCTGCAGGTCATAGGTGCGGGCGCGGATCGGGTCCAGGTTGGGATTGCCGATGGTGACCGACTGGTTCTGCGTCGACAGGGTGGCCGACGGCGCCAGGTCGGTGTACTCGGGGCGCGACAGCGTCTTGCCGGCCGAGAAGCGCAGCATCACGTCCTTCGGCAGCGAAGCGGTAACGTTCAGCGCCGGCAGCACGTCGCGGTATTTGTGCTCGACCGTGGCCGGGGTCAGCACGCCGTTGGCGTTGATCAGCGCGAACGAAGTGGCCTTGGTTTCGGCGCCGCGCACGCCGACGTTGCCGCGCAGCCCGACCGGGCCGACGTCGTACTTGAAGTCGACCATGCCGTACAGCGCGTTGATGCCCTCTTCCACGCCGCGGTTGGCCTGGCCCAGGTAGTTGTACTCCGAGCCCGGCACTTTCGAGCAGTGGCATTCGATGTCGTACACGGCGCGGAACTTGTCCAGGTCCACGGCCGTCCACGAGGTGGGCACGCCGCTGCCGCCCAGGCCACGGCCGAAGCCGTCGATCTGGCGCGTGATGCTGGCCATGGTGGTGCCGGCCGGCAGCGCCAGGCCGTTGCCGCCCGAGCCGATCTCCACGTTGGTCCAGGTGTTCTTGCGGTTTGACAGGCCGCCGCGCAGCGTGATGTTGTCGTTGACCTCGAAGCTGGCGTTGATGGCGTTGGTGCGCAGCTTGTTCTTGGTGTGCAGGTAGCGGCCGACGAACTGGCCGTGGAAGGTACCGTCCGCCTCCTGCGGCGCGAAGGTGAACAGGTTGGGATTGGCCACGTCCATGCCGAAGTTCAAGGTCGGCACGTTGCGGTTGTTGCGGAAGTCGAACGCGAAGCCGTTCACGTTCGGCGTGTCGAACTGCACGGTGGCGCGCATCGGCTCGTCCAGGTCGGAGTTCGACACGCCGGTCAGGAAGTCCACCTTGAAGCGGTCGGTGATCTCGCGGCTGCCGGACAGCACTTGCTGGCGGAACAAGGTGGTGTACTTGTCCAGCAGGCCCTCGGTGCGGATGTCGACCGCGTTGAACTTGCCGTAGTCCCAGCTGCCGTTGCTGTCGAAGTGCGCATCGACGATGGACGACTGCGGCTTGCCGTTGGACTGGCCCAGCGTACGGCCGAAGGAAATGGCCGAGATATAGTTGTCGTAGCGGTCGTTCTCGAACTTGCCGCCCATGAAGTCCAGGTTCAGCTCGGTCTTGGTGTCCGGACGCCATTGCGCCGACGCGGTGATGCCGGTGCGCTCATAGTTGGTGAGCGAGCGGCGGTAGCGCGGAATGCGCGGCGCGAAGGCGCCCGAACCGGCGGCCGGACTGGCGACCGTGCCGCCGTAGTTGTCGGTGCGTCCCATCACGTCGTTGTAGGCGGCCAGGCTGGAGGTGCGCGGCACACCGGTGCCGCAGTGGGTGGCGGTGATGCCCTTGGACGGCGTGTTGACCGGGTTCTGCGGCGCGTAGCCCAGCGGCGAGCAGAAGCCGCCGTCCTGGCTGGCGCTCAGCAGTTCAACCGCCTCGTAGCCCTCTTCCTGGATGGTGCGCTTGGAGTAGGCCACCGAGGCCAGCGCGCCGATCTTGCCGATCGGCGTGTCCCAGCGGTCCGAGTACAGCGCGGTCACGCGCGGCTCGGCCTTGCGCGACAGCTCGTTCCAGGTGCCTTGCCCGCCCAGGCTGAAGGTCTGGCCCTTGAAGTCGAACGGGCGCGCGGTGCGCAGGTCCACGGTGGCGCCCAGCGAGCCTTCCTCCACACCGGCTTCGGAGGTCTTGCGCACTTCCAGGCTGTTGAACAGTTCCGAGGCGAACACGCTGAAGTCGAAACCGCGCCCGCGGTTGGTGCTGCCGTTGATGTCGGAGGCGCCGGTGGCGGTCACGCCCTCGATGCCGTTGATGCGCACCCGCGTAAAGCCCGCATTCAGCCCGCGCACCGTGATCTGCTTGCCTTCGCCGCCGTCGCCGCGCGTGAGCGAGACACCCGGCACGCGCTGCAGCGATTCGGCCAGGTTGGCGTCCGGGAATTTGGCGATGTCCTCGGCCTTGATCACGTCGACGATGCCGTCGCTGTTCTTCTTGGTGTTCAGCGCGCTGTTCAGGCTGGCGCGGAAACCGGTCACGACCACCACGTTGTCATCCGCCTTGGCTTCCTGCGCCTGGGCCTGCAGCGAGGCGGCCAGCGAGAACACGGCCAGGGCCATCAAGGTCGGCTTTAGTCCAGGAGAAGACGGTGAAGCGGGAGAGGCTGGAGGAGTGGTGATGCTACGGTGCCGGCTAGTCATTGTGTTTCCTTGTGATCTATTTTGTTCGGAAATGAGCGCGTCCCAACGCGATTGGGATCATATGCGGATTCATTTCGCCCGGCGCGCGGCGAGGTCAAATAGTCAACTTGTTGATTGAGGAAAAACTTGGCAGGGGCTCACGCCGCCGAGGCCGCACCCTGGTAGGGGCGTGCGTCGAGGGGGATGTCGATGACGAAGGTGGTGCCGTCCTGTGGGTTGCTTGCAACAACGATGCTGCCGCCGTGCGCCTCGGCTGCCTTGCGTGCGAACGGCAGGCCCACGCCCCAGCCCTGCACCCCGGCCTTGCCGCCCGCGGCGCGGCGGTACAGCTGGAAAATGCTCTCGCATTCGTCCGGCGAGATCGGGTCGCCGTCGTTGTGCACCGCGATGTTGGCGCGCTCGAAGCGGCTGCATACGCTCAGCTGTACCGGCGCGCCGGGGCGGCCGTACTTGATGGCGTTGCCGACCAGGTTTTCCATCGCGCGGCGCAGCGTCTCGCGGCACCAGTGGCCCTGCAGCGGCTGCTGCGGCAAGTCCAGCTCCACACGTTGCGCCGCGTCGATGGCGCCGGCCACTTCGCGCGCCAGCCCGGCCAGGTCGAACTCGGTGATGCGCAAGGCCAGCTTGCCGCAACCGCCGAAGACTATCCTGTCGAGCAGCTCGCGCGTCATGGTGTCGATTCTTTCAGCGCTGCGCAGGATGGTTTGCGCCAGCTGGCGCACGTCCTCGTCGCCGGCCATGCGCTCGATCAGCTCGGCAGCCATGCGCGCGTTCGACAGCGGCGTGCGCAGGTCGTGCGTGATGGCGGCGATGAACTGCTCGCGCAGCGCCGCTTGCACCGCAGCAAAAGCGTTGGCGCTGTCACGGACCATGTTGTCGATGCTGCCGGCGATCAGCGCGCGCTGTTCCAGGTCCAGCGGCGTACCGGCCTGTTCCATCTGCGCGAACAGCACCTGCTTAAACAGCTGCAACTCGTGGATCAGGGTGGTGATGTCGTAAGGCGTCAAGCGCGCGCGTTCGCCGCCGTGCTCGGCGGCCAGCACCACCAGGTCGCTGGTGGCGTGGGCGCGTTCCGGCTCCGTCAGCAGCATGGCCAGCGTATCGACAATGGCCGGCAGGGTGTTGGCCAGGATGGCCACGTGCAGCGGCACCGCCTTGGGCACGTTGATGCGCATCGCCTCCATCCACGCGTTCACCACTTCCTCGCGGCAGGCCATGAGGGCGCGCGTAGGCGGGGCCAAGCCGGGCTGGCCAGGATCGCTTGTGCCTGTCAGATTGGAACTCATGGCAGTAAATATAGCGCGGCCCAGCTCCGTGCGACGCCCGTTTGGTTGCCCGTTGCTGCGCTTGTTGCGGCGCATCAAGCCTGAATCTGGCTCGCGGCGCATTTGCAACGGCGGCCCTATTGATGCGCGGCGCCGATTGACCGCCGCCCGGCACGGGGGGATACTTGCTCATTGGATAGCGCTGATGGCATAGAGACATGACCGAACTGCATGCGTCACTCAAGTGCGCGCACAAATTCTCGCTGAACTGGGGCTACCTCAACGCCATCGCCAGCGGCGTGTCCGCCATCGACCTGGGAGCGCTGGCGCTGCGCAATCTGCACGACGCGCGCCAGTTCGTGCTGGAGTACGGCTTCGACCTGGCGCAGCCGGCCGCGCCCGCCATTATTGCCCGCGCGCACCGCGAAGCGGTGGGCTTCATCGCCAGCACCTTCCTGGAACCGGGCCAGGCCGCCCTGATTCCGCCCGAGGTGCGCACGCCGGACGACCCCTTGCAGCTGCTGGTGTACGCCTCGCGGCGCGGCCTGCAGGCGGACGCGCTGCGCATGTGGTCGTGCGCGGTGCTGAAGGTCATGCACGGCATTTTCTACATCGACAACAACCTCAAGCTGCGCCACTTCAACACCATCCGCGAACAGGTGTTCGCCTCGCTGGACGAAGTGATACGCAGCGACGGCGGCCAGTATTACCTGACGCACGGCGACACCTGCTTGCCGCTGCTGCACTTTGACCGCAAGAACAACAAGGGCCGCAACAGCATCCTGCTCAAGCTGCTGCAAAAGGCGGCCTACCTGGCGGCGGACGTGTACGACCACCTGGGCGTGCGGATGATCTTCAACACGCGCTTCGAGTGCCTGCTGGCCTTGCAGACCCTGCAGCGCGCGCACCTGCTGTCGGTCACCAACGTCGATTCGCAGCGCACCCGCAACACGCTGCTGGACATGGAGGCCGCCAAGGAGGTGTTCTGCAAGTACCGGCCCATGCTGGAACGCAGCGAGGCGTACCCTGCCGAACTGCTGCAGCGCATGGACCAGGAACTGCTGGCGCACTCGGAGCAGCAGACCCGCAGCGACAATCCGCACAGCGGCGAAGGCTTCAGCAGCATCCAGGTGACGGTGCGCAAAATGATCCATCTGCACGCCAGCGACGCCGGCGGCAGCAGCCTGCCCATTTTCGCCGCACAGGATGCCGCCGCGCAGGAATCGGCCGAGCCGGACTACGACGTCGGCTTCTTCTTCGAGTACGAGATCCAGCTGATGGACAAGGCCAGCCACGACCTCAGCCTGAGCGGGCCGGCCAGCCACGAAGCCTACAAGCGGCGCCAGGTGGAAACGGCGCGCCTGCGCGTGCTGGGCCGCGAACTGCTGCGCTGGATGGACGAGCACAGCGCGGCCGCCGTGGCATGAGCGGCGCCGCGATGCCACCAACCGCGCCTCCTGCCGTGCCGCCGGCGCAATTGCCTCTGCGGGCGCGGGCCGCGCTGGCCGCCACGCTGGCCTGCGGCCTGCTGTCCACGGCGGCGGCGGCCCCGCTGGTGCTGCGCACGGCGGCGCAGGACAACAATCCCCTGAAGTACGAGCTGAACGCCAAGCGCAAAGGCATCTGCGTGGACGTCATCAAGGCCGTCGAGCAGGTGTCGCCGGGGCTGCACCTGACCGGCTGGACCCAGCCCATGTCGCTGCCGCGCATCGAGTCGGCGCTGATGGAGGGCCAGCTCGACGTGTTCTGCGCGCTGATCCGCACCAAGGCGCGCGCGGCCAGGTTCACCTACATCGATATCCCGGTCTACACGGTGCGCCACAGGATCGCGGTGCGCGCCGACGACCAGGTGGCGATCCAGACACTGGACGAAATCCGCAAGCTGGGCCCGGGCAATGTGATCATCGTCTCCCGGGGCACGGCGCACGAAAGCCTGCTGCAAGGCGAGACCGGGCTGGAGCTCGACGCCAGCAGCCGCGACACCGAGGTGAACTTGCGCAAACTGCTGAACAAGCGCGGGCGCTTTTTTTACCACAGCGAAAGCTCGCTGCAGCGCACCATCGCGGACGAGCACCTGACCGGCATGATACGGCTGCTGCCCACCGTGTTCCGCGAGGAGGCGCTGTACTTCGTGGTCTCGCGCAAGCTGGCGCCGGCCGCCGCCGAACAGCTGCGGCAGGCGCTGCAAACGCTGGCCCAGCGCGGCGAGCTGCAGAAAATCCACGCCAGCTACAAGGACCGCTGAGCCATGCCGCACCTGCGCCCCCGCCTGTTCCTGTCCGTGTGCCTGCCCCTGGCCTGGCTCTCAGCAGCGCTGCCGTCCGTGGCGGCGCACGCCGCCGGCGCACGCCAGGCGGCGCCGCTGGTCATGTGCTACGAAGATGTGGAGCAGCGCCCGTGGAGTTCGCCCGACGGCACAGGCTTGAATTTCGAGTTGCTGCGGCGCGTGGAAAAGCAGCTGGGCGAGCGCTTCGTGTACGCCGCCAAGCCGTGGCGGCGCTGTATCGAGGAACTGCGCCTGGGCACGGTGGACGCGGTGATCGCCGCCGCCGATGACCAGGCCAGGCGCAGCTTCGGCGCCTATCCGCTGCTGGCCGACGGCAGCGCCGATCCGGCGCGCGCGCTGTATTCGGACAGCCACCACGTGTTCCTGCGCACGGGCGGGCGCGGCAGCTGGGACGGGCACACGCTGCAGGCGCCCAACCGGGAAGTGGCGGTACAGTCGGGCTACCTGATCGGCACCGTGCTGCGCGAGCGCGGCTACCGCCCGCGCGAACTGGTGAAGTCGGCCGACGACGCGCTGCGCCTGCTGCTGACCGGCATGTTCGACGTCGCCATCCTGCAGGGCATCGAAGCGAGCAAGCTGGTGCGCAACGACCCGCGCTTCCAGGGCCATATCACGCAGGCCGCGCAGCCCTACCGGGTGCTGGACCTGCACCTGGTCTTCAACCGCGCCACCTACCGCCGCAACGCGCAGCGCGCGGACGCCATCTGGCACGCCATCGCGGCGGTGCGCGGCTCGGCCGAATATCGCCGGCTGGCCGGCGAAGCGGGAGTGCAGGAACCGTAGCCGGACAAGCCATGGGAAGCTTGGCAAGCTGCCCTGTTTTCTTTTTTTGCAACTCCGCAGCCGTTCTTGGATACAATACCATCCCATGAACACCCCACCCGCACGGCCTTGATCGACGGCCGCCTCTCGCTGACCACGCCGGAAGGCACGCGCCTGCTGCTGACCCCGGCCGGACCGGCTCCGCGTGCCTGGGCCTGGGCGCTGGACGTGGCGCTGTGGCTGACTTTCATGGGCCTGGCCAGCTGGCTGCTGAGCGGACCGCGCATGGCGCAGGGGGTGCTGGCGGTGCTGGCCTTCGTCAGCTACTGGGGCTATCCCGTCATTTGCGAAGTCCATTTCCAGGGCCAGACGGTGGGCAAGCGCGCGCTCGGCCTGCAGGTCCGGCGCGACAACGGGCTGCCGGTGGGCTGGCGCGAATCGGCGCTGCGCAACCTGCTGCTGGTGGCCGACTTCCTGCCGCTGGCCTACGCCACCGGCCTGGCCTGCATGCTGTATGACCGCCAGTTCCGTCGCCTGGGCGACATCGTGGCCGGCACGCTGGTGGTGTACCGCGACCGGCCGCCGCCGCGTCCCGCGGTGCGCGAGGCGGCGCCGCTGCCGCTGCCCTTCCCGCTCACGTCCGCGCAGCAGCGCGCGCTGGCCGACCTGTTCGACCGCGAACAGGGCCTGCCGCCGGCGCGGCTGGAAGAACTGGGCAGCATCGCCGAGCCGCTCACCGGCCTCACCGGCGCGGCCTCGCTGGACCGCCTGCGTTCCTACGCAGCGGGACTGAAGCAATGAGGCCGGCTGCATGAAGCAAACCCAGTTTGAACAGCAGCACGCGCCGCTGTGGGAAGCGGTCGACGCCATCCTGCAGTACCGCTCGGACGACGCCGCCGCCCTGCCGTCGCTGTACCGCCGCCTGTGCCAGTGCCTGGCGCTGGCCGGCCAGCGCGGCTATTCCCCGGCCCTGACCGACTATCTGCACGCGCAGGCGGCAGCCTGCCACTTGCGCCTGTACGGCAGCGTGGCCGAGCGCCCGCGCGCCCTGCTGCAATGGATGCTGGTCGATTTCCCGTGCCGGGTGCGCGCCGAATGGCGCTTGCTGCTGCTGGCGGCGCTGGCGGTGTTCGGCGTGGCGCTGGCCCTGGGCCTGCTGGTGTGGCAGCAGCCGTACTGGGCGCACAGTTTCATCGATCCGGCGCAGCTGGAAAAATACCGCCAGATGTACAAGCCCGGCCGCATCGACATCGGGCGCGGGCAGGAAGGCGACCTGCAAATGTTCGGCCACTACATCTGGAACAACGTGTCGATCTGCTTCCGCACGTTCGCCGGCGGCATCTTCGGCGGCCTGCCGTCGCTGCTCAGCCTGGCCTTCAACGGCATGCACATGGGCGTGATCGCCAGCTGGCTGAGCATGGACCCGCTGACGCGCACCAATTTCTGGTCCTTCGTGGTGACCCACTCCAGCTTCGAGATCACCGGCCTGGTGCTGGCTGGCCTGTCCGGCATGCGCCTCGGGCTGGCGCTGATCGCCCCCGGGCGCCTGAGCCGGCGCCACGCGCTGTACGCCAGCAGCCGCGCCATGTTCCCGGTCATCGTGGGGGCGGCGATGCTGACCCTGCTGGCCGCCTTCGTGGAAGCGTTCTGGTCCGCCAGCGCGGCCGTGCCGCCGCAAGTGAAGTACGCGGTGGGCGGCGTGTGCTGGACGGCGGTGATCGCCTTCTTCCTGCTGGCCGGCCGCCGCAGCGGCGCGCATGGCCGGGGAGCACCGCATGCGGATTGACAAGCTGCAGATCGCGCTGCGGCCGCGCCCCGCGCCGCAGGCGCTGGACCTGGGCTTCGCGCTGCTGCGCGCGCACGCCGGGCCGGTGTACAAGACCTGGCTGGCGCTGTGGCTGCCCCTGTGCGCCCTGTCGCAGCTGCTGATCTGGGCCGCGCCCGGCTACGCGGCCTTGTGGATGTTCCTGCCCTGGTGGCTGCGGCCGCTGCTCGAACGCGGCCCGCTGTACGTGCTGTCGCGCCAGGTGTTCGGCGAGGACGTGACGTGGCGCCAGGCGCTGCGTGCCTGGCCGCGCCAGCTGGGCGGCGGCTGGTTCCGGCTGCTGACCTGGTGGCGTTTTTTCATGCCGGGACGCGGCCTGTACCAGCCGGTCTGGCAGCTCGAGCAGGCGCGCGGCGCCACTGCCAGCGAGCGCCGCAACGTCATCGGCCGCAACGGCACCGGCGCCGCCGCCTACCGCTTCGGCCTGGCCTGCGCCCACTTCGACGCGGTGCTGAATTTCGGCCTGGTGGCCCTGGTCGGGCTGTTCTTCAGCGAAGGCCCTGCCATCAATCCGCTGGCCGTCTTCGTCTCGGGCGGCAACGGCACCTGGCTCGACCTGGTGGTGATGGCCGCCTATACCGTCTCGGGCGGCATCGTGGGGCCGGTCTACACCGCCTGCTGCTTCACCCTGTACCTGAACCGGCGCGCCACGCTGGAAGCATGGGATATCGAGATCACGCTGCGCCAGATCCAGGCGCCGGCGGCGCGCCACCAGCCGCAGCAGGCCGCGCCTGCGCCGGCGGCAACGCCGGTATCGGCCCAGGCCGGCCGCGCCAGTCCGCAGCTGCTGGCCCTGCTGGCGGCGCTGGCCAGCGTGCTGCTGGCAGCTGCGCTGCTGTGCGCGCCGGCCGGCGCCGAACCGCTGCAAGCGGCCGCGCCGCCGCCCGCCGCAGCGCCGGGCGACCTGCAGTGCGAGCGGCCACGGCACCTGGAGGAGCAGATCGGCAAGCATGCGCCGGTGCGCAGCGCCGAACAGGCTGCGCTGCGCGCGGAACTGCGGCGGCTGTACAACAGCGACGACCTGCGCGGCTACAAGTGCGAGGACAGCTGGCACTTCAAGGATTTCGACGAAGCGGAGCAGAAACCGGAGCGCCCGCCCAAGCTGCCGGACCTGAGCGTGCTGGCCCTGGTCATCAAAGTACTGCTGATCGCCGGCGGCGTGGCCCTGGTGGCATGGCTGCTGTACCGCTATCGCGGCAAATTCGCGTGGCTGCTGCCGGCCCCGGCTATGCATGCCGCCACCGAGATCGCGGGATTGGACATCCGCGCCGAAAGCCTGCCCGGCGACGTGGCGGGAGCGGTGCGCCGCCTGTGGGACCAGGGCGACCGGCGCGGCGCGCTGGCCTTGCTGTACCGCGCCACCTTGTCGCGCCTGGTGCAGCAGGATGGCTTGCTGCTGGCGCAGGGCGCCACCGAGGGCGACTGCCTGCGCCTGGCGCAGCAGGCCGCCCTGCCTGCCGCGCGCTACCAGGTCGCCGCCACCGCCACCACGCTGTGGCTGAACGGCGCCTACGGTGCGCGCTGGCCCGATAGCGCCGCGCTGTACGCCGCCTGCGGCGCGTGGCGGGCGCAGTTTGAAGCACAGCCCGGCGCGCAGGCCGGCGGGCTGCCTGGCGGACCGTCCGCCGCGCACCTGGAGCGCCCATGAGCACCGCCAAGACAGCAGTCCCGCGCCGTCCGGGCCGAGGCGCGCGCACGCTGCTCGCCCTGGCTTGCGTGGGCGCGCTGGCCGGCAGCGTGTGGCTGTGGTACGCCGTCATGGAACATTCGCCGACTGCGGTGCCCTATGTGTCCCCGCTGGCCATCAACAACCCCATGCTGGCCGCCGGCACCCTGCTCACGCAGCACGGCTACAGCGTCGAGGTCGAGCAGCGGCTGAGCGGCGTGAGCCTGTCCCGGCTGCCGGCCGGCACGCTGATCCTGGCCGACAACGGCGGCCAGGTCGATCCGGTGCAGGCCGCGCAGCTGATGGACTGGGCCCGGCGCGGCAACACCGTGGTGCTGCAGCCCAAGTGGGTGCCGGTGCAGTACCGCGCGGAAGACAACGCGCGCCGCCCCGACAGCGGCAAACGCTTGTCGCCGCTGACCGAGCCGGACCCGCTGGGCGCGCGTTTCGGCGTTGGCCTGAGCTACCGCAACAAGCTGCGCGCCAACTGCGACACGGTCAATGGCGCCGCCGAGGCCCTGCCGCCGGAAGACGGCGAGGACGTGCCGGACGAGGACGAGCAGGCCGGCGAGGAAGCCGGCGACCAGGCAAGCGGCGCGGACGGCGCCCATGCCGGCGACGACGAAAACACCGCCACGGACAAGCCGAAGGACCTGCGCCAGCTGACCTGCGTGACCCTGCCCGGCGGCCAGTATCCGCTCGCGCTGGACACCGGCACCGAGGTGCTGCATACCCTGCGCGAGGTCCACCAGCCGCTGTGGAGCGATTTCGACGGCATGTCGGTGCGCGCCTACCGCGAAGGCCGGGGCCACGTCGTCATGGTATCGGACAATTATTTCAACAACCAGCGCCTGCCGCGCCTGGACCACGCCGAGCTGCTGCTGGGCGTGGCCGGCCTGAACCAGCAAGGCCGCAACGTGATGCTGGTGCTGCACGCCGACGCGGCGCCGTGGTACGCCATGCTGTGGCGCGCCGCGTGGATGCCGCTGACCGCGCTGGCGGTGCTGCTGGCGCTGCTGCTGTGGCGCGCCGGGCGCCGCTTCGGCCCGCTGCTGCCGCAGCCTTCCGGCGAGCGCCGCTCGCTGCTCGAGCACATCGAAGCGAGCGGCAACTGGCTATGGCGCGCCAAAGGCGGCCGCGGGGTGCTGCTGGCCGCCGCCCGCCAGGAAACCGAGGCGCTGCTGCGGCGCCGCGCGCCGGAGCTGCTGCAGCTTGGCGACGACGAGAAAGCGGCGCGCCTGGCGCGCCTGTGCAATACCCAGCAGATCGACATGCGCGGCGCCCTGTACGGCCCGGCCGCGTCCCATCCGGCCGCGTTCACGCGCCAGATCCAGCTACTCCAACAAGTGAGAATCCATTATGAGCGACAGTAACCAGGCGGTCTCCAACGACGACCGCGCAGCCGACAGCACGGTAGCCGGCGCAGCCGGCGGCAGCGACATCAGCCCGGAGCGCCTGCAGCAGGCGCTCGACATCGCGCGCCGCATGGCCGAGGAAATCCGCCGCGCCGTGGTCGGCCAGCAGGAGGTGATCGACCAGGTGCTGGCCTGCATGCTGGCCGGCGGCCACGTGCTGGTGGAAGGCGTGCCGGGGCTGGGCAAGACGCTGCTGGTGCGGGCGCTGGCCAAGACCTTCGCCGGCGAATTCTCGCGCATCCAGTTCACGCCCGACCTGATGCCGGCCGACGTGATGGGGCACGCCGTGTTCGACCTGAAGAACCAGACCTTCAGCGTGCGCAAGGGTCCGGTGTTCGCCAACCTGTTGCTGGCCGACGAGATCAACCGCGCGCCGGCCAAAACCCAGTCCGCGCTGCTCGAGGCGATGCAGGAAAGCCAGGTCACCATCGAAGGCGAGGCGCACGCGCTGGCGCCGCCGTTCATGGTGCTGGCCACCCAGAATCCGCTGGAGAACGAGGGCACCTACCCGCTGCCCGAGGCGCAGCTGGACCGCTTCCTGATCAAGGTGCGCATCGCCTACCCGAGCGAAAGCGAGGAGCAGGCCATGCTGCAAACGGTGACCCGCAACCGCGTGGGCGACGGCCTGGACGTGGCCGCCGTGGCCACGCTGGTCAAGCCGGAAACCGTGCTGGCGCTGCAGCAGCTGGTGGCCCGCATCCGGGTCGACGACAGCGTGGCCAACTACGCGGTGCGCCTGGTGCGCGCCACGCGCGACTGGCCCGGCATCGCCATCGGCGCCGGCCCGCGCGGCAGCATCGCGCTGGTGCGCATGGCGCGCGCCATGGCGCTGCTGGGCGGGCGCGACTACGTGACGCCGGACGACATCAAGCAGGCCAGCCTGCCGGTGCTGCGGCACCGCATCGCCATCTCGCCGGAAAGCGAGCTCGATGGCCTGAACAGCGACCAGCTGCTGGCGGCGCTGGTGCAGCAGATCGCCGCGCCGCGCGCATGACGCCTTCGCGCCGCCTGCTGCTGCTGGTGCTGGCCTGGGCCGGCTTCGGCGCCGCCGCCAGCGCGGCGCTGGTGTTCGCCGCGGCGCCCGCGGCGGGACTCGCCACGGCCTTGGCCGGCGCCTGGTGGCTGGCCGGCGCCGCGCTGCTGGCCGCCGCGCTGGCCGACGCCTGGCAGTCGCTGCGCGCGCCGCCGCTGCGCCTGGAACGCCAGCTGCCCGGCGTGCTGCCGGTGGAGCTGTGGCACGGCGTGACGCTGACGGTGCATAACGGCGGCGCGCGCGCGCTGCGCCTGGACCTGTTCGACGACTACCCGGCCGCGTGGGCCATGGAGGGCATGCCGCACGCCTGCACCGTGGACGGCGGCGCCTTCGTGTCGGTGGCCTACCGCGTCAAGCCCGACCGGCGCGGCAACGCGCGCTTCGGCCAGCCGCACGTGCGCATCGCCACGCCGTGGGGCCTGTGGCAGCGCACCCGGCGCATCGGGCCGCAGCAGGAGGTGAAGGTGTTTCCCGACTATTCGCGCCTGCTGGGCCAGACCCTGCAGGCGACCGACCGCCGCGCGCCGGCGGCCGGCGCCATCCGCAAGCGGCGGCGCGGCGAGGGCACCGACTTCCGCCAGCTGCGCGAATACCGCCAGGGCGACAGCCTGCGCTCGATCGACTGGAAGGCCACGGCGCGACAGCGCAAGCCCATCGCCCGCGAGTACCAGGAGGAGCGCGACCAGCAGGTGGTGTTCCTGCTCGACTGCGGCCGGCGCATGCTGGCCCGCGAGCAAGGCGGCGGCGGACCTGGCGGCAGCGAGCCTGGCAGCCATTTCGACCACGCGCTGCAAGCGGTGCTGACCTTGGGCTTCGTGGCGCAGAAACAGGGCGATTCGGTGGGTTTGATGTGCTTCGGCGGGGCCGCAGCCGAGGGGCGCTGGCTGGCGCCGGCCAAGGGCCGGGCCGGCTTCGACCGCCTGCTGGCAGGGGTGTACGACGTGCAGCCGGATGAAACCGCGCCCGACTACACGCAGGCGGCCGGCGCGCTGATGAAGAAACTGTCCAAGCGCGCCTTCGTGGTCCTGATCACCAACCTGCGCGACGAGGACGACCAGGCCATGCGCAGCGCCTGCGAACTGCTCGGCACGCGCCACATGGTGCTGTGCGCCAGCCTGCGCGAACAGGCGCTGGACCGCGCCGCCGCCGCGCCGGTGACCGGCTTCCAGGACGCGCTGCGCCAGCCGGCCGCCATGCTGTACCTGCAGCAGCGGCGCGAAGCGATACGGCGCCTGGGCCTGCGCGCCAACGCGCTGGTGGACGTGGCGCCCGGCCAGCTGGGTGCTTCACTGATCGGGCGCTACCTGGACATCAAGGAAAGCGGGCAGCTGTAGGCCGGCTTACAGGCCCTGGCTGCCCTGCGCGGCCTGCGCGCGCTCCTTGTACTGCTGGTAGGCCGGCACGCCGAAGGCGGCCATGATGCCGATCATGGTCACGATGCACAGCAGGGGTACCACCAGGCCGAAGATCTTGACCATCAGCGTGTTGGCCGAGGGCGCGGCGCCGAAATCGTTGCCGCCCTCGTCGCCGCGCGCGAACAGCAGGTACAGCGAAACGATGATGTTTACCAGCGGCACCCACAGCAGCAGCGAGAACCAGCCGGAGCGGTTGACGTCGTTGAAGCGGCGCTTGGCCAGCACGAAGCTGAACACCAGCAGCGGCAAATACATCAGGGTGCTGATGGCCACGATGGCGTCCGGGTTGTCCGACAGGATGCCGGCCGCGCCCAGCACGCCCATGACGATGGTCACCGGCAGCATGTTCAGGATGGAGACCAGGAACAGGTAAGCCATGTAGCGCAGGCGGCCGATGCGGCCGCGCCAGGCCCACAGTTTCGGCTCGTAGCTGTCCTTGCCGGCATCCATGCCGGACAAGACGGCGCCGGGCGCCGAGTAGGGATTGGAAGTGTTCACGGTGATGCTCTCCTGGTGGGTGTGGGTTAAAGTTACAAAGTTAAAACAAAAGGAAATCTGCAATGGACGCACAACAACTGGTCTACTTCATCAGCGCCCTGCTCTCGCTGGGCGCGGCGCTGCTGATGGCGCTGGTCCTGTTCGACCGCCTGGCGCCTGCCGCCGCCGCCCGCGCCGGCATCGGGCTGGAGCGGCTGCGCTCCGGCCTGCGCCTGCGCCAGGCCAGCGTGCCCGGCTTCGGCATGCCCTACCTGGAAGGCGGCCGCGGCGACACCCTGGTGCTGGTGCACGGCTTCGCCGGCGACAAGGACAACTTCACCCGCATGGCGCGCTTTCTCACGCCGCACTACCGCGTGATCTGTCCCGACCTGCCCGGCTTCGGCGACGCCGGGCGCGACCCGCAGGCCGGCTACGGCATCGCCGAACAGGCCGAACGCCTGCGCGCGCTGCTCGACCAGCTCGCCCCGGGCAAGGTGCACCTGGGCGGCAACTCCATGGGCGGCTTCATCGCCGCGCAATTTGCCGCCGCCCACCCGGAGCGCGTGGCCAGCCTGTGGCTGCTGGACGCGGCCGGCACGGACGCCTCGCACAGCTCGGCCGTGCTGCAGCACTACGAGGCCAGCGGCGACATGCCGCTGCTGGTGCGCGAGGAGCAGGATTACGCCAACCTGGTCGACGCCTGCACCGCCGAGCGCCCTTTCGTGCCGCACTCGGTGCTCACCGCGCTGGGCCGGCGCGCGGCGGCCGACTTCGCGCTGCACACGGCCATCCTGCGCCAGGTGTCGGCCTCGCCGGTGCTGCAGCCGCAGCCGCACTACGCCGCCATCCCGGCGCTGGTGGTGTGGGGCGAGCAGGACCGGATACTGCACCCGTCCGGCGCGGCCGCCTTCGCCCAGCTGTTCCCGCGCAGCCGCACCGTGATGATGCCGGGCGTGGGCCACCTGCCGATGCTGGAAGCGCCCAGGCGCACCGCGCAGGATTACCTGGACTTCCGCCGCACCATCGCGTGAGGCTGGCGTGAGGCCTACTTGTCGGTGACGGTGAATTCGCCGAACTCCTTGAGCTGTTCGGCGACGGCGGCCTTGTCGCCCACCACCACGATGGACTGGCTCTCCGGCGCGAAATACTTCCGGCCCATCTCGCGCACCTGCGCAGCGCTCACTTTCTGAATCTTCGGCACGAAGCTGCCGAGGAATTCGGGCGGCAGGCCCACCAGCCAGTTGCCGGCCAGGGTGGCGGCCACCGAGCCCTGCAGCTGGTTGGTGATCAGGTAGGAGCCAGCCACGTAGCGCTTGTTCATGCTCATCTCCTCGTCCCCCACCAGCTCCGTGCCCAGCTTGCGGTACTCCTTGAAGTACTCGCCCAGCGCGGCGCCGGTCACTTCGTTGCGCACGTCCGCGCCGCCGATGATGGCGCCGCCGTTGCGGCTCATGCGCGCCCCGGCCGAGGCGCCGTAGGTGTAGCCCTTCTCTTCGCGCAGGTTGAGGTTGACGCGGCTGCTGAAGCCGCCACCCAGGATGGTGCTGGCCAGGCGCAGCGGCACATGATCCTCGACGCTGGCGGCGGCGCCGGGACGGCCCAGGCGCAGGGTCGACTGCACGCTGCCGGCGCGCTCGAGCAGCAGGCGCTGCGGCGGCGCGGCGGCCGGCGCCGCCGGCGTTTCCGGCAGCGCCGGGCCGCTGGCCTTCCAGCTGCCGAAGGCCGCTGCGGCCAGCTTCATGGCCTCGGCTTCCTTGATGCGGCCGGTGATCACCAGCAGGCTGCGCTCGGGGCGGAAGCGCTTGGCGTGTTCGGCGCGCAGCAGCGCCGCGTCGGTGCTGTTGATCGATTCGGCGGTGGCGGTGGTGCGGCTGTACGGATGGTCGCCGTACACGGCGCGCGAGATGGCGCGGTCGGCGCGGAAGCCGGGACGCGCCTCGGCCGCCTTCAGCGCCTGCAGGGCGTTGGTCTTGGCCAGCTTGACTTCCTCGTCCGGGAAGGCCGGTTCGCGCGCCACTTCGGCCAGCAGGGCCGCCATCGGAGCGGCACTGGAGGCCAGCGCGTTGCCGTAGACGGTGATGCCGTCGTTGGAGGTGGAGGCGGCCACGCTGCCGCCCATGCCCTGCGCCGCTTCGGCAATGGCGCGCGAGTCGCGCCTGGCGGTGCCTTCGTTGAGCAGGTTGGCCAGCAGGCTGGCCATGGCCGGGTGCCGGGCGTCGTCGGCGGCGTAGCCGGCGCCGCGCACGGCCAGCACGAAGTCCACCCGCGGCAGGCCGGCGCGCGGCACCACCCACACTTCCAGGCCGTTGGCCAGGGTCTTCCTGCCGATCTTGGGCACCGGCAGCGGCTTGTCGGCGCCGTACGGCGGCACCGGGGATGCAGCGGGCGCCGCTGCGGTGGCGGCGGCAGTCTGGGCGTGCAGCATGGGGGCGCACAACGTGGAGATGGCCACGGCCAGTATCAGTTTCTTCATGGTGCTGTCCTTATTTCGTGCCGGTCGTGGCGGGTGCGGGGGCGGCCGGTGCCGGGGCGGCGGCCGGGGCGGCGGGCGCCTCCTTCGGCGCCGGCTTGCGGTCGATCACGGTGCGGTTGGCCGGGGTCAGGTAAGTGGCCGCCACGCGCTGGATGTCTTCCGACTTCACGCCGTCGATCCAGTCCGGGATCCGGTTGACCACCTTGGCGTCGCCCCACAGCGTTTGCAGCTTGGCCAGCGTGTCGGCGCGGTTCATATAGCTTTCCAGCTTGTTGTACCAGTCGGCCAGCATGGCGGTCTTGACGCGCTGCAGGGTGGCCGCGTCCACGCCGTCCTTGACCACCTTGGCGATTTCCTCGTCCATGGCGGCCAGCACCGCGTCGGCATTGCTGGTCGGCTTGTACATGCTGAATACGGTAAACAGGGTCGGGCCGTCGTATTCCCACGGGCCGGTCAGGCCGTACAGCGGCGACAGGTTCAGCGCCAGCTGACGGCCCTTGACCAGGCCCTGGTACAGGCGCGAGGCGTCGCCGCCGGCCAGCAGTTCGCCCAGCACGGCCATCGGCGCCTGGTCCCTGCTGCCGCGGTCCGGCATTTTCCAGGCCGCCGCCAGCGCCGGCACCTGCGCCAGCGTGTCGCTCTGCTGCACCCGCTTCTCGGCCGTGTTCAAGCCTTCGCTGAAGTCGCCGAAGGCCGGCGTGGCGCGTTTCGGGATGGCGCCGAAGTATTTCTTGGCCAGCGCATAGCCCTGCTGCGGCGTGACGTCGCCGGCGATGGCCAGCACCGCGTTGTTGGGGCCGTAGTAGTCGCGGTGGAAGGCGCGCACGTCGTCCAGGCTGGCGCCTTCCAGATCCTGGAAGCTGCCGTAGCCGTCGTGGTTGTTCTCCCACTTCTGGAACGCGTGCTGGCCGATGTCGATCCACATGAAGCCGCCGTACGGCTGATTTTTCACGTTGACGCGGATCTCCTCCTTGACCACGTCCTGCTGGTTCTTCAGCGTTTTCTCGTTGAAATCCAGGGTCTTCATGCGGTCCGCCTCCAGCCACAGGATGGCGTCCAGCGCGGAGGCCGGCGCGGTCTCGATGTAGTTGGTGAAGTCGGCGCGGGTCGAGCCGTTGTTGCGGCCGCCGCCGGCGGTGATGGTCTTGTCGAACACGCCCTTGGGCGCGTTCGGCGTGCCCTGGAACATCAGATGCTCGAACAGGTGGGCAAAGCCGGTGCGGTTCTTCGGCTCCAGTCGCATGCCGACCTTGTACACCACGCTCACGCCGACGGTGGGCGAGCTGTGGTCTTCGGTGACGATGACGGTCAAGCCGTTGTCGAGCTTGTTGACGTGCACCGGCACGTCCCAGCGGTCGGTGCTGGCCGCTTGCGCGGACAGCGTGAGCAGGGCGGCGGCCAGCAGGGCGGGAATTTGGCGCATGCGCATAGGGTTCAACCTTTCTGATAGGGATAGAGCGTTCGGCTTTTTTGCCGAATCAGCAATTTTGCCTGTTGCGTCGCAAAAGATACTCACCAATTATTGCGAATGCCATCTTTTTTTTTCAGCGTTTTTTTTCAGCTAAGATATACCCACATCCACAACGTTCGGAGGTGCGCCCATGAAACGACGGCTGATGCTACTAACTCTTGGTACCTCCCTGCTGCTGGCGCGCCTGCCGGCGCACGCCGCCGAACGCGGCACGGCCGAGGAAGCCATGGCCATGGCGAAGAAGGCCATCGCCTACCTGAAAGCCAACGGCAGGGAAAAGGCCTTCGCCGAGATCAACGATCCGCGCGGCCAGTTCACCGACCGCGACCTGTACGTGGTGGTATATGACCTGAACGGCAAAAACCTGGCGCACGGCCAGAACGCGCGCATGATAGGCAAGGACCTGATCGACATCCGCGACGGCGACGGCAAGTACTACATGCGCGAGCGCATCGAGATCATCAAGACCAAGGGCAAGGGCTGGCAGGACTACAAATTCCTCGATCCGCTGACCAAGAAGATCGAGCCGAAATCGATGTACATCGAAAAATACGAAGACCTGATCGTCGGCTGCGGCATCTACAAACCGGATTGACGGGACCGCGGCTCGCCTTCCAAACCGTGACAGCATGCGGGTTTGCAGGTAACATGTCTGGTAAGCAACAACACCAAGAATAATCATGTTACTCGCCACGAAGGAGGGCTGCGATTGCCAGCGCTAAACGACGTCGCGCACTGGCGCGGCCAGATCTTTAAGCGCATCCTGCAATTCGTCCTCGGGCTGGGCGTGGTGACGGCCGTGCCCAGCATCCTGCTGAGCATCTCCGAGAACCTGTGGTCGGTGGTGGTGCTGGACGTGGTGGCGCTGGTGTGGATCTTCGGCATCCTGCGCCTGCCCGGCATCTCCTACGGCGCGCGGGTGCTCAACTTCCTGGCCGTGACCTTCATTTTCGGCGTCGGCCTGCTGGTCAAGGTGGGACCGGTCAGCCAGATCTACCTGATGGCAGTGCCAGTGCTGGCCGCGCTGCTGCTCGGCCTGCGCGCCGGCCTGTGGGCGCTGGCGCTCGACACTGTGGCGCTGCTGGTGATCGGCTTCTACACCAACACCATCCCCGACCTGCAAGGGCTGGAGCTGACCGCCTTCCTCAAATGGAGCGTGATCACCTCCAACTACCTGTTCATCACGGCGGTGCTGACGCTGTCCTGCGGCGTGCTGCTGCAGCGGCTGGAGACATCCATCAGCGACCTGCGCGCCACCGCCGCCTCGCTGGAGCAGGGGCAGCAGGAGCTGACGGCGCTGAACGCCGAACTGCGCCTGACGGCGGCCGCCGTGGCGCGCCTGAACGACATGGTCAGCATCGCCGAGGTGGCGGGCACCGAGCAGCGCATCATCTTCGTCAACCGCGCCTTCGAGCGGCGCAGCGGCTACAACCGCGACGCCATGCTGGGCGGCAGCCTGCGCCTGCTGCAAGGGCCGGAGACGGCCACCGGCACGCTGGACCGCATCAACCAGGCCATGGCGCGCAGCGAAGCGGTGCGCGCCGAGCTGCTGAACTACACGCGCTACGGCGAGCCGTACTGGGTCGAGCGCGAGCTGGTGCCGATCTCCGACGAGGGCGGCACCAACACGCACTGGGTGGCCGTGGAACGCGACATCACCGAGCGCAAGAAGTCCGAGGACGACATCCACCGCCTGGCCTACTTCGACGTGCTGACCGGCCTGCCGAACCGGCGCCTGCTGATGGACCGCATCGACAAGCTGCTGGCCAGCTCGGAACGCAACAGCCAGTACAGCGCAGTGATGTTCATCGACCTGGACAACTTCAAGTACATCAACGACGCGCGCGGCCACGCCACCGGCGACGCGCTGCTGAAGAACGCGGCCGCGCGGCTGGCGCAGCTGATGCGCAAGGCCGACACGGTGGCGCGCATCGGCGGCGACGAGTTCGTGGTGCTGCTGGCGCACCTGAGCGGCGTGTACGCGACGGCCGCCCATTCGGCGCTGGTGGTGGCCGAGAAGATCCGCGCCACCATCGCGGAAGACTTCGTGATCGACGGCCAGAGCTACAGCAGCTCGGCCAGCATCGGCGTGACGTTGCTGCCCAAGGGCGCGGCGGGCGCATCGGGCGAGCAGAACGCGCAGGACCTGCTGCGCGAGGCGGACATCGCCATGTACCGCGCCAAGGCCGACGGGCGCAACGGCATCGCCTTCTTCGAGGCGGCCATGCAGGCCGAGGTGGAGCAGCGCCTGAACCTGGAGCGCGACCTGGCGCTGGCCATCGAGCAGCGCGAACTGGCCATGCACTACCAGGCGCAAGTCGACTGCGACGGCAAGATCATCGGCGCCGAACTGCTGATGCGCTGGCAGCGCGCCGACGGCAGCTGGGTGTCGCCGGCGCAGTTCATTCCGCTGGCCGAGGAGTCGGGCCAGATCCTGGCGCTGGGCGCGTGGGCCATGCGCCAGGCCTGCGACGCGGTGCTGCGCCTGAAGGCGGCCGGACATGCGCTGCCGCTGTCGGTCAACGTCAGCCCGAGCCAGTTCCGGCAGCCGCAGTTCGTCGAACAGGTGCGCGCGCTGCTGGCCGAAACCGGCGCGCCGGCCGAGCTGCTGATCTTCGAGGTGACCGAAGGGCTGCTGGTGGAAAAACTGGAGGACACGGTGCTGCGCATGCGCCAGCTGGCCGCGCTGGGCATCCGCTTCTCGATCGACGATTTCGGCACCGGCTATTCCAGCCTGGCCTACCTGAAGAAGATGCCGCTGTACGAACTGAAGATCGACCGCAGCTTCATCCAGGACACGCCGGCCGACGCGTCGGTGACGGCCATCGTGCAAACCATCCTGGCGATGGCGCACCACCTGGGCCTGAAGGTGGTGGCCGAGGGCGTGGAGACGCAGGCGCAGGCGGACTTCCTCATCAACAGCGACTGCCACGGCATGCAGGGCTACCTGTACGCCCGCCCCGCCCCGCTGGACGCGCTGCTGGCGCGGCTGGCAGGTTGAGCGGAGACTGCGCATGGAATTGATCCTTGCCGCCGTGGCTGTGCTGATAGGCGCACTGGCGTACTCGCTGCGCGCCGCCGGCACCAAGCCGGTCAAGGGCAGCGATTTCTACGTGGTCTCGCGCGACGGCCGCGTGCTGCGCACGCGCGGGCCGCAGGTGAAATGCCTGCGCGCGCTGGCCATGCCGGAAGGCCTGCGCGTCACGCTCAGCAACGGCAGCCGCACCGGCCAGTTTTTCGTGCACGACCTGGTGGCCGAAGCCCACCTGCCCAACCCGGCCCGCCATAGCCGCGTGCGCCACAAGGACGGCAACAAGCGCAACAACGCGGTGGCCAACCTGGAGTGGTACTAAGAAAAAACCCCGCAGCCGCGGGGTTCTAAACTGCCTACTTCCTGGTGTAGGTGTTGAGCCAGTCCAGCACCGTGTGGTGCCATTGCACCGAGTTGGCGGGCTTCAGCACCCAGTGGTTCTCGTCCGGGAACACCAGCAGCTTGCTGTCGACGCCCTGGCGCTGCAGCGCGGTGAACGTGCCCAGCGCTTGCGCGGTCGGGATGCGGAAGTCCAGGTCGCCCTGGATCACCAGCATCGGCGTCTTCCACTTGGCCACGTGGTGCACCGGGTTGAACTTCTCGTGCGACTCCACGGCCTTGTAGTAAGGGCCGCCGTATTCCCACTCGGTAAACCAGATTTCCTCGGTCGAGTAGGCCATGCCGCGGATGTCGAACACGCCGTCGTGGTTGACGATGCACTTGAAGCCGTCGGACCAGTTGCCTTCGATCCAGTTCATCATGTAGCCGCCATAGGACGCGCCCAGCGCGCAGCTGCGCTCGCGGTCCAGCCACGGGAACTTGGCCGCTGCCGCTTCCATGCCCTTTTTCAGGTCTTCCAGCGGCTTGCCGCCCCAGTCGCCGCTGATCGAATCGGTGAAGGCCTGGCCGTAGCCGGTGGAGCCGTGGAAGTCGATGAAGACGGTGGCGTAGCCGGCGCCGGCGTACACCTGCGGGTTCCAGCGGTAGCTCCAGGAGTTGCCGAAGCTGCCCTGCGGGCCGCCGTGCACCAGGAAGGCGATCGGATATTTCTGGCCCGGCTGCGCGTTCCACGGCTTCATCACATGGCCGTACACCGTGTCGCCGTTGGCGCCCTTGAAGGAGAACTGCTCGTACTCGCCGAAGCGCACGTCGGCCAGCGCGGCCTCGTTCACATTGGTCAGCTTGTCGGCCTTCGATGGTGCGCCGAGCTTGAACTTGTACAGCTGCGCGCCCGCAGCGAGCGAGGCTTGCGCCATCACCACCGTGTCGCGCGCCACGCTGAAGGCGGACACGTAGCCCAGGCCGGAGACGGCGCTGGCTTTGCCGCTGGCGGCGTCGATGCTGAACAGGCGGTGCTGGCCGACGTCGTCGGCAGTGGCCAGCAGGGACTTGCCGTCCGGCGCCCAGCGGTAGTCGGACACGGAACGGTCCCAGGCGCCGGTCAGCGCGCGCTTCTTGCCGGTGGCCACGTCCATCAGCACCAGGTGGAAGCGGTCCGCTTCGAAGGTCGGACGCTGCATGGCGGTGTAGGCCAGCGTTTTGCCGTCCGGCGAGAACTGCGCCTTGGTGTCCCAGGCCGGATTCTCGGCGGTCAGGTTGCGCGGCGCGCCGCCGGTGGCGGGCACGCTGTAGAGGTCGAAGTTGGTCGACCAGGCTTCGGTCTTGCCGGCCACGCGGGCCGAGAACACCACCGTCTTGCCGTCCGGGCTGAACTGGTACTCCTCGTGGTCGCCGAAGGGCTTGGACGGCACGTCGCCGTCGATGGTGCCGCTCAGGCTGACCGGCGCGGCGCTGACCTTGCCGGCCGCGTCGATCGGCGCGGTGTACAGCACGTTGTTGCGGCCGTCCTTCCAGGTATCCCAGTGGCGCACGAACAGGCGGTCGTAGACCTTGCCGGTGGCCTTGTCCTTGGCTTGCGCTTCCAGGCGCGCCTTGCTGCAGGCCAGGTCGGCGCAGTCGCGGAACACGGCCAGGCTCATGGCCAGGCGGTCGCCCTGCGGCGACAGGCGGAAGTTTTCCACGTCCACCGGCAGATCGGTCACGCGCGCCGCTTCGCCGCCCGACAGCGGCAGGCGCCACACCTGGTTGCTGCCGCTGCGGGCCGACAGGAAGAAGACCGCGTCGCCGGCCGGCGACCATTCAGGGTCGGTGCTGCTGGCGTCGGCCTGGGTCAGGCGCACCGGCGCCGGCTTGGCCGCGCGCAGGTCCAGCATCCACAGCTGGGTGTTGCCGCGGTTCTTGTCCATATTCGTGGTGCGCACCGTGTACACCACTTTCGACGCGTCCGGCGACAGCAGCGGGCTGCCGACGCGTTCCATTTTCACCAGGTCTTCCACGGTAAAGCCGCGCGGGGCGGCTTGTGCGTGCTGAGCACCGGACGCGGCAAGCGCGGCCGCCAATACCAGCAGACGTAATTTCATGCGGTTATCTCCGACATCGTTATAAAAAAGGCCAGCTTGTGGCTGGCGCAGTCGGACATGATACCAAGATTCGCGGACGAAAGAGGGCCGCCGGCTCCCGCAGGAGCCGGCGGAAAAGGGAGACACTCCGGACGGCGGACACGCCCGGGGCTTGCTACAAAAATCGCTAGCGCAGCGACACCAGCAGGTACTGCACCGGCTGGCCGGCGATGGCGGGCTGCCTGGCGAGCAGCAGTTCGCCGCCCATCTCGCCGCTGGATTTCGGTTCGAAACGCATCTGCACGCTGCGGTCCAGCGCCACGAAGCTGTGCTTGCCCGTGCCGACGATTTCGGTGCGTTCCCCATCGTCCAGCTGCGCATACATGCGCCGGCCCTGGGAGCTCAGCTGCAGCAGGCCGCCGTTGCTCAAGTCGTAGGCGCCCTTGTAGGCGCCGAAATCGATCGCATACGCGGGCAGCCGGCGCGCCGGCACCTCGATGCTCAGCGGTGCGCTGGCGGGGATGGTCACCGTCTCCAGCACTTGCGGATTCTGTTCGCTCGGCGGGTTCTGCACGCTCTGCGCCACGGCGGCGGCGCCGCAGGCCAGGCCCAGCAACGCGAACAACAGCAGGTTTTTCATGATGCTCTCCTTGCGGCTCGCGCGGTGCGCTTTCGCGCCCCGCTAAGATTCAATATAGCGAGCTTTCGCCGCAGCGAGATAGTATTTTTCTCGCCCCCGCGCGGGGTACATAGCGCCCTTGCATAGGGCCCCGCAGGCTTGCGCTACAATGACAGGCACACCCGTTTCCCACTTCCATCACGCCCATGAATATCGCATTCGAAACGCCGGACCAGCCCGACATCATCGCCCTCATCGCCGACCTGGACGCTTACCAGTTGACGCTGTATCCGCCGGAAAGCGTGTACGCGCTGGACCTGGCGTCGCTGAAGCAGCCCAATGTGCTGTTCGCGGTGGCGCGCGATGCCGACGGCGCGGCGGTGGGCTGCGGCGCGATGGTGGTGACGCCGGAGTTCGCCGAAGTCAAACGCATGTATGTGCGGCCGGAAGCGCGCGGCCGGGGCCTGGCCAAGCGCGTGCTGACGCTGCTGGAGCAGGAGGCGGCACAGCGCGGCAGCACGCTGTACACGCTGGAAACCGGGCCGTCGCAGCCGGAGGCGATCGCGCTGTACCAGCGGCTGGGCTACCAGCGCTGCGGCCCCTACGGCAACTACCGCGACGATCCGCTCAGCGTCTTCATGCGCAAGGCGGTGCAGTGATGGCGCAGCCGGCGCAGGCACAGGACAGCCTGATCGAGTTGCGCGACCTGGCGCGCGCCTTCGCGGCCGAGCGCGACTGGGGCCAGTTCCACACGCCGAAAAACCTGGCCATGGCGCTGACGGTGGAGGCGGCCGAGCTGGCCGAGCATTTCCAGTGGCTGGCCACCGGCGCCGAGCACGAGCTGGACCAACGCAAGCGCGAGGGTATCCGGCACGAACTGGCCGACGTGATGCTGTACCTGGTCCAGCTGGCCGACAAGACCGGCGTGGACCTGCGCAGCGCGGTGCTGGAAAAGATGGAACTGAACCGCGCCAAGTACCCGGCCGCGCAAGTGCGCGGCGACGCCCGCAAGTACACCGAGTACTGAGGCCGGCGGGCTACGGCAGCGCCAGCGCCTTGCGGATTTCGGCGTAGACCAGCTGCCACGCCGGCGAGGTGGCCGCCACTTCGTCGTAGTGGCTGGCGTTGGGCAGCACCACCACCTCGGCCGCGTCGCCGGCGGCCCGGGCGCGGCGCGCGTAGTCCTGCGCCACGCGCACCGGCGAGACCGTGTCCAGCTCCCCGGTAATCAGCACCGTGCGCACGCCGGCCGGCAGCAGCTCGGCAGGCGACGTATCGGCAAACACGTCCGGCCGCCCGGCGCCCGGCAGGCCGGTCAGCTGCACCATGTCGCGCTCGCAGCTGGTCTTGATCAGCTGCTCCTCGTTGCGCAAATCGGCCAGCCCGCCCAGGCTGATCACGTGCGGGATGGCCAGCGGCGCGGCGCGCCACGCGGGGCTGGACTGCGGCAGCATGTGGCGCGACGCGGCCCATTGCGCCAGGTGGCCGCCGGCCGAGTGGCCCACCGCCGCCACGCGCGTCAGGTCCAGCCGGTGCGCCGCCGCTTCCTGCCGCAGCCGGTCCACGGCCGTGGCCACGTCCTGGTACATGCCGGGGTAGCCGCCGCCCTCCTCGTCCACCCGGCGGTACTCCACGTTCCACACGGCGATGCCGTTTTTGATCAGCTCCCCCGCCATGTTGTGCATCTGCGCGATGCCGCCGAAATGCACGGTCCAGCAGCCGCCATGGATCAGGATCACCACCGGAAACGGCCCCGGCCCGGCGGGCTTGAACAGCTCGACGAACTGCGACGGCGCGCCGCCATAGGCGATGTGCAAGTCCGGCTTGGGGCCGGACAGCGCCAGGTAGTCCTGCAGCGTCATGGGGGCGGCGGCGTGGGAGGAAGCGGCAGCGCCGGCGGCGCCGGCGATGGCGGCGGCGCACAGGGTCTTGCGGAGGTTGGTCAGCATGGGCGATCCATAAAAAAACGGGGCAAGGCGCAGCATACCGCGCCTCGCCCCGCCTGTCATGCGGCCTTAGAACTTATAGCTGGCGCGCGCGTAGTAGTAGCCGCCATTGATGCCGAACGGCGAAAACGACGGATAAACCGTCACGGCCGAGTTGTCCAGGTTGGCGCGGTACACCGCCAGCAGCTGGGCGTTCACCTGGTCCGGATACTTGTTGAACAGGTTGTTGCCGCCGGCCGACAAGGTCCAGCCGTTGCTCATGCGGTAGCTCACCTCCAGGTCGGTGATGGCGGTGACGCCGATCTCCGTCTTGTAGTAGTCCGCGCCGTCCGGCGTGCCCCACTCGGACGACTTGCCGTAGATTGCTTCGCGCAGGTTGACGCTCCAGGCGCCCTTCTTCCACAAGGCGCCCAGGTTGATGCGCGCCTTCGGCGAGGCGGTCTCGATGTCCGAGATGGCGGTCCTGTCGAGCAGGGTCTGCGGCCGCAGCTGCACCGGCGCCTGGTTCACCTTGATGACGGTGACCTTGTTGTAATTGGCGGCGGCCGACCAGTCCACACGGCCGTAGTCGCCGTAGTTGCTGTTTACCGTGGCCACGAACTCCAGCCCGCGCGAACGGGTGTTGACGGCGTTGGAGAAGATGTTGATGCCGGTCTGCACCACCGTCGGGTCGAGCACGTTGCCGTTGGCGAGGATGGCCGCCGTCACCGCCGGCGAGTTGTCGGCGCCGCCGGAGCCGTACAGCGAGCCGCTGCCGACGATGCGGTCGCGGATCGTGATCTGATAGGCGTCCAGCGTGAGCGCGACGTTGCTGGCCGGGTTAAGCACCAGGCCGGCGCTGAAGTTGGTGGACTTCTCCGGCTTCAGGCCGTTTACCCCCACCAGCGCGGCGCCCGGCGAGT
This sequence comes from Massilia sp. NBRC 108631, assembly GCF_059704565.1. NCBI lineage: Bacteria > Pseudomonadati > Pseudomonadota > Betaproteobacteria > Burkholderiales > Oxalobacteraceae > Massilia > Massilia sp. NBRC 108631. Next base: position 5,086 of record NZ_BAAKJE010000143.1, on the reverse strand, counting down.
TGGGCGCCAGCTGCACGAAGGCGCTGCGCGGCGACACATTGGTGGCCGAGTAGTACTGCTCGGCCAGCGTCGGCGCGCGGAAGCCGTTGCTGACGGTGCCGCGCAGGGCGAAGGCGGGCGAGAAGTCGTAGCGGCTGGTGACCTTGCCCACCTTGGCGTTGCCGAAGTCGCTGAAGTGCTCGTAGCGCGCGGCCAGGTCGACCGTCAGCGCGTCCACCGGGAACACGATCAGGTTGGCGTACACCGCCTTGTTGTTGCGGTCGTGCTTGCCGGCGTCGGTCAGCGAGAAGCCGGGATAGGACTGCGAGCCTTCCTTGTAGCGCGAGAATTCGTCGCCCGCCTGGATCTCGTACTTGTCCACGCGGTGCTCCAGGCCGAGCGCGAAGGTGGCCGGCCTGGAACCGGCCAGGCTCAGTTCGCGGCTGAAGTCCAGGTTGTTGGTCCACTGGCCGGCAATGAAGGCGCCGGCCGCGAACACGGTCGGCGTGAAGCCCTTGTCCTGGTACAGCGACACGTTGGCCGAGTCCTCGACGCCGATTTCGGCCTTGTCGCGGCCATAGGTGGTGCTCAGTTCCCAGTTCCAGGCGCCACCCAGCTTGCCCTTCATGCCGGCGGTGAGTGCGTAGTCCTGGTCCTTGATGGTTTCCTTGGGGCTGAAGCCCAGCGGGTAGACCTGCGGCAGCCGGTCCGGCATGCGGTAGTTCTCGTAGGCGCGCGCCTCCTTGCGGCCCACCGTGCCGAAGGCGTACAGCGAGGTGTCGTCGTCGATGTCGTAGCCGGCGTTCAGGCCGAACACGGTCAGGTGGTATTGCGCGTCGCCGCTGATCTTGTTCAGGTGGGGATAGCCGGGCGCCTGCAGCAGCGGCAGGCGCTTGAGGTTGGCCGGATCCACTACGCGCGGATCGAGGCCGCCGCGGTTGGTGAAGTCGTGGTATTTCGATTCGGCGCTCAGGCTGACGAAGGCTTTTTCGAATGGCTCGAAGCCGACGTTGCCCATGGCGTCGGCGGTCTTGCCGCCGCCATCAGAGAAGCCGCCGCCGTTGACGTTGACGCTGCCGCCCTTGCTGTTGGACTTGAGGATGATGTTGATGACGCCGGCGATGGCGTCGGTGCCGTACTGGGCGGCCGCGCCGTCCTGCAGCACTTCGATGTGGTCGATCATGGCGACCGGGATGTAGCTCAGGTCGGCCGCCGCGCCGCCCTGGAACGGCCCGCCCAGCACCGCCAGGTTGGAGGTGCCGTGGCGGCGCTTGCCGTTTACCAGCACCAAGGTGTTGTTCGGGCTCAGGCCGCGCAGGCGGGCCGACAGGGTGAGGTTGGCGGTATCCCCGCCGAAGGCCTGGGCCGTGAAGGACGGCAGGTTCTGCGCCAGCGCCTGCATCAGGTCGGGCTGGCCGGTGCGGGCCAGCGAGGCGTTGTCCAGCACCTGGATGGGCGAGGCGCTGTTTTCCACTTTCAGCCCGCTGGCGCGGGTGCCTGTGACGATCACCGCGCCGGCCGACGAGGGCGTGACGGCGGCGCCGGCCACCGCGTCGGCTTGCACCCCGCTGGCCGCCGCGGCCGCAGCGTCATCCACCGCATACGACAATCCCGAGTACAGCACCATGATGGCTGCTGCGCATGCTTTCAGTCTGGCCTTCTGCATAACGATACCCCTTCAATGTTGTATTGGCTTTTTTACGCTTATTTTTTTGCGGCGACGACTTCGATTTCCACCAGCCAGCCCGGCACGTTCAGCGCGGCCACCTGCATCACGGCGCGCGCGGGCAGGTTGGGCTGGGCGCCGCCGAAGTACTGGGTGTAGGCCTCCATGAAACCCTTGACGTCGGCACGGCCGCCCTTGGCCGGATCGCCCACCAGGAACACCTGCATCTTCACCACGTCGCCCATGGCCAGGTTCATGCCCTTGAGGATCTCGTCTATCTTCTTGAGCACGCCCATGGTCTGGGTCCTGGTGTCGCCGTAGGCGGCCAGCGAGTCGGGCGCGGCGGCCTTGTCGATCACGGGCGGCACCTGGCCGCTGATGAAGTGGATGGTGGCGCTCGGCGGCAAGGTCACCGCCTGGGCGATGGGGAAGTCCGAACCGGGAATCTTGTGGCGGATGATGTCCTGCGCCTGCGCCGGCGCGATCATGGACGTGGACAGCAGCGCCAGCATGGCGCAGGCATTCGATACGGTAGCTTTGTACATGGTCTCTTTCAGTGTTTGTTGGACATCTGGCCGTTCGCGAATTGCGGCACGCCGAGCTGGCCGCGCAGCGCGCCTATTTGCTCTCCCTTCAATGGCGGCGCCTTGTTGCCCCAGGCGCTGCGGGCAAAACTGAGCACGGCGGCGATGTCGTCGTCGCTCAGGCTGGCGCTGAAGTCGGGCATGCCGCCGCGCCCCTGCAGCAGCACCATGGCCACGTCCGGCGCGGGCCCCTGCACCAGCGGATTGCCCGCCAGCGCCGGGAAGGCGCCGGGTATGCCCTTGCCGCTGGCCTGGTGGCAGGCGGCGCAGTTCTTCTGGAACAGCGCCTTGCCGTCGGCGCGCGCTTGCGGCGCCGCTGCCAGGGCGGCGATGGCGGATGCGGCCAGCATCGTGCTTGCCAAAAGACGCTTCATGCGCTGGCCCTTTCATGGATCTTGGCCAGCTGCTGCCAGGCCGATTCGATGGCCCCGGCCTGCCAGCCGGTCAGATAGCTCAGGTGCTCTCCGGCCAGCAGCACGCGGCCCTCGCCTTCCAGCAGCACCGGATAGGCGTGCTTGCGGCTCTCGTCATTCCAGTCGGCCCAGCCTCCCAGGTTGTACTGGACCCGGTGCCAGGCCACGGAAAAGGCGCTCTCGAACGATTCGCGGTAGGCGGGGAAGATCTTTTCGCCCGCCGCCACGGCGAATTCGGCGCGTTCGCCGGGTGTCATGGCGCTCACTTCGATGGCCGAGGTCTGGTAGTTGTAGTAGCCCAGCAGCACGCCCTTCTGCTTCTGCCAGCTCGACGAGGGCAGCGAAATGGTGTTGATGCCCTTGATGTCGGTCAGCACGTGGCCGCCGTAGATCTGGTCGTCCTCTTCCCAGAAGCGGCGCTTCATCTGCAGGCCGATCTTGCCGACCGGCGCGTAGGCCACCTGCTTGATGGCGGCCTTGAATTTGGGCGAGAAGTCGGTGTCGATCATGCGCAGCACGGACAGCGGGATGGTGCACAGGCAGTAATCGGCGTTCACGGTGGTGAACTTGCCGCTGGCGGTGTCCTTGTAGGTCACCGCCACATGCTTTTCGCCGTGGCGTATGGTCTGCACCTCGGCGCGGTAGCGGATGTTCTTCCCGATGCGCTTTTCAAACGCTTTCGCAATCTGGTCCATGCCGCCCACCGGCTGGAACATGGTGTTCTGCATGGGGAAGTCCTGCACGGCGCTGTAGATATTGCCGACCTTCGATTCCAGCAGCTCCTTGAAGCCGAGCGGGTCGGACTCCTTGCCGGCGCCGGGCATCATGCCGGCGCCGGGGTTGACCGCGTAGCCGCGGCCGCTGCGCCCCTTGTAGCGCAGGTCGCCGGCGTCCAGCTGGCCCTCGTGCGCCAGGTAGTCCAGCAGCAGGCGCTGGTCCTGCTCGGTCAGCGCCTGGTCGATCTGTTTCGACTTGACCGACTTGGCCAGCAGCTCGGCCACGTGGCCGCGCATGTCGGCCTTGATCTGCGCCGGCCGCAGGCGCTGCCGGGCCAGCGGGCCGCCGTTCTCCAGGTAGACGATGGAATGGTCGTTATCGTTGACCATCACCTCCAGCGGCACTTCGAACAGCCGCGTGTAGTGCAGCGTGGACTGGTGGTGCAGCGGAATGCGCCACGGGCCGTGGTTGATGTAGTGGCCCTGGTCGAAGCTGCAGCGCTGCTCCTCGCCGCCCAGCTCCGTCAGCGCGAACCCCTTGCGCGCGGTCTGGCAGCGGCCGCCGGCGAAGGCGCGCGCTTCCAGCACCTGGCACTGGTATCCCAGCTTGCCAAGCTCGAAGGCGGCGGTCATGCCGGCCAGGCCCGCCCCCAGGATCACCACCTTCTTGCCCTTGCCGCTGCCGCCCAGCACGGGCGGCGCGGACATCGTCGACTCGATGCCCATGCCCCAGGCACTCATCGTGTTCAGCATCAGACCCGTGCCGCCGACTGCTGCGGCGCGGTACAAGAAATCTCTCCTGCTTATCATCGGCAACCTCCTGGTAGTTGGAACTACCCTGAGGACTTAGCAATCGCCGTGCCAATAAATCATAAATGTAATATACATATACGAAATAAAATAAAGATGCGGACGGCCGGGCAAACAATGTGGCTGCGTGGCGGCGTCGCGCCAGAGCGGCGCGTTGGCGGCGCTTCGGCGGCGGCGCGGCGGCGGCGAACGGACTCTTTTCGGGCGCGTGCAACTCTATTTTGCAGCGCAGCATAAGTTTGTGCAGGACGATAAAAAAGGCCGTGACGGGTAAGCGTCCGGCCTGTTGCTATCGATGTGCTATCGATGTGCTATCGATGTGCTATTTTGATGCGGCGCACCATCCCGATGCGCCGGCAGGGTGAAGCGCTAGCCGGCCAGCGCAGCCACCATGCGCTCGAAGCTGGCGTACTGGCCGGGCGGGGCGACGTGCTGGCGCGCCAGGAAGTCGCCGGCGCGCAGCCGCGCCACTTCGGCCGACGACAGGCGGCGGTGCGCCACGCTGCGCTCGGCGATATGGCAGGCGTGGAAGTGCATCGGCGCTTGCGGGTCGAGCAGGTAGATGGTGTCCAGGCTGGCGCTGTCGCAGGCCACCTTGACGTGCCACTGGCCGCGCTGGGCGGCGCGCTCGAACCAGCGCCCTTCCTGGGCCCGCGCGCAGCTGTAGTAGGTGCCGTGCAGGCAGATGCCTTCGGCCGTGACCACCGCATCGTGCACTGGCAGCAGGCTGCAATGCACCAGCTCCTCGGCGTACTGGCGCAGCGCCGTACCGCGCTGCGCCACGCCCCAGTCCCACAGCTGCTGCGGCGTGTAGCCGTCCGCCTGGCGCGCGTGGTTGTAGGCCAGCACGCTGCCGATGACGACGCGGGTGAACTGTTCCAGGTCCAGCACCGCGTCCAGGCGGCCGCACGGCAGCAG